>CAYWHV010000206.1:0-5025 GCA_964458045.1 uncultured Methanospirillum sp. | reverse complement strand
CCAAAACCAGGATCTCCCCTATCAGACTCCGGACTCCTCTTTCTGGCTCCGGTACACTCCGGCCAGGATCATCTGTGAGAGTTTAGCTGAAAGAATATGAGGCTCCTCACCCTTTTCCAGATAAAAATCAACATCATGTAAAATCGCTGCATCGATTATCTCCCGCTCACCCACACCGGTAAACAGGATAAACGGGATACGGGAAAAAGACCTGACCCCTTTGAGTAACTCAACTCCGGTCATCTCCGGCATATTATAGTCTGACACCACGACATCGTACCGGTCGGATTTAATTCTCTCCAGTGCCTCCTCTCCTGATGATGCACATTCGATACAATACTCGGTATTTTCCGAGAGATAATCCCGTATTGCCTCAAGGAATCGGGGCTCATCATCGACAAGGAGAATGGTTACCTGCTTCATTGCCTGACCTGTCTGGTTGTAGATTGTTTGTCAATATGGTACATATGGATATCGTTTGGATAACCTTCCCGTCAGGATTTCTTTGTGACGATTCTATACATACCTGCAGGGACCCTGATCTCAAATCTGACACCGACTCCGTGTTCTCCGGTCTCTGTGATACTCATCCCGGTGATAGAGAGGATCTCCCTGATAAGGAACAATCCCATACCGGTGTTCTTTCCAAATCCTTTCTTAAACACCTTTGCTTTCTCATCAGAAATGATTCCTCCGCCATCATCCTCGTACCAGATTATCAATTCCCCGTTGGTCTCCAGATGATATGACAGGGAGATTGTGGAGAGATTGACCCCGTGGCGGATTGAATTCTCAATAAGATTATACAGCACCTTCTCAAGCATCAGGTCAGCATAAATTTCAAGGCCAGTCAGTGATGATTCCAGTGCTACACCGGCTAGCATATTCCTGAATAATGGTGCGAATATGATCCGGTCAAGACTCTGCCAGGCTGGTTCAGTTGATCCAAGTTCCTGGTATTCCCTCGTGAAATTGATCAGGTTTCTGATCTCATCAGATGACTTTATGATAGCAGCGACCCTCTTTTTCGTTTCAGCATCGGTGACATCCTCTTTCATGAACTCCGAATAGGCAGAGATGACCATGACCCGGTTTAAAATATCATGCCGGGTGATGCTGGCAAGAATCTGAAGTTTCTGATTCACCTGTGAGACCGCGTTGTGGGCTTTTCTGATCTCATCAATATCATGGATCTGAATCAGCAGGCAGGGTTCATTCTGGATTCGAATCCCTGATATGGAGACATCGGCAGTGAAAGGATTACCATACCCGTTTCTGATGGTCATCTCAGTATGATGGGTGCGAACATCGGGCCCCTGGTTTTCCATCGTGGTCCTGATTCCCTCACCGGTGAGGTTTATCCCAAGGTCGTCGATGTATTCTCCGATGACTGCTTCCCTGGTCAGTTTGAAGACCGATTCAAACCACCGGTTCGCCTCGATGACCTGGTGTGATTCGTTTACAATGAGAATCGGGTCTGGTGTCTCCTGAAAGATTGAGATGAACTTCTCCTCATTCTCTTTCAGTGCCTGCTGGGTGAGGAGTAACTGTTCACTTGTGTCTTTCAGATCTGAATAGTACTTGTCGGCAATTCCCAGAATCTTCTCTGTTCGTTCAACATGTTTTATGTATGCCGAGCCAAGGGTCACATAGGCACGGGCAAGCGGAGAGGAGTCTTCTTTTAGCTCTTCCATCTTTGCAATAACATCCTCAGGACGAATGTGTGAATCTGATCTCATGGGGCCTGTTCGTACGCGATGATCTCAAAGGGGATCTCTGCATCTTCCTCGAATTCTTCTGCAATCTCAAAGGCCCTCTCATTTTCCCGGTCATAGTACCAGCTGACTGATACTTCGGTACCTTTTTCTGATGCTGCAGCAAAGAGATCCAGGATGTCAAGCATACATTTCGTGCTGCTTGAATTCATGTAACTGATATTTACATGCAGGTGCAGTTTCTTCATTCCTGGAAGGGATTTAGAAAGCCAGTCGAATACGGGCTCAAAGAACGCAAATGTATTCTCCGGGTATGATTCACCGATGATGGACAAGGTCTGATTCTCTTCAGAGTAGAAGATCTCCGGTGTTGATTTAGTCGCTGGAATGTGCAGCATTCTTATACTCCCTGTACGATCACCTGGAGTGAGAAAAAGTCATATGACTCATCAAGGGGATCAAACCGGTATAAAAGCCCGCCCTGTGAACGCCGTGCAATATCAATAAGGCCAAGCCCTGCAGTCTTTGCATCAGGCTCCCTGACTTTTCTCCGCTGCTCTTTATGATAGAGTTTTAATCCCTCTTTGTCAAGG
The DNA here is from genome assembly GCA_964458045.1 of uncultured Methanospirillum sp. Lineage (GTDB taxonomy): Archaea > Halobacteriota > Methanomicrobia > Methanomicrobiales > Methanospirillaceae > Methanospirillum. The sequence goes on along the minus strand of CAYWHV010000206.1, from coordinate 2,717 downwards.
CTGTTGATATGATCAATCTTCTGTTTCAAAGACTCAACATCCGCTTTCCTGATACTGTTCCCCGAGGTGATATGGTACTTGGAATCTACAGAACTGATAAGAATAATCGATGCCCGGTGTGCTTCATCAATATCATGACTGGAGATGTAATTTCTGATATTCTGTGTCTGCTCGATATATGCAGAAAAAATATCCGTTATTGTTCCTTTCTCCCGGTTTTCCTCATGAAGATATCGTTTAATGGCATTTCCAATCTCTTCGATGATACTGTTGGATAATGAGCCGTTAAAACTGATGAGCACTCCCTTCTTTGTAAATTCCCGATGTAACTGTAATAAATTTTCCATGTATCTCCCCTGCCTCTCTCTTTCTTATTGTATCCGAAATCCTATCATGGTCATATCATCCTTTGCTGTCCAGGACTCCTGGTATGCTGTCAGCTCCTGCATCATCTGATCACCCTGTGTTGTCATCGGCATAGGGCTCAGACGTTCCAGAAGAGCGAGCAGTCTTCTTCTTCCAAATCCATGTCCGAATGGTCCGCCTGGCAGGTCAAGAATCCCGTCGGTTATCAGGTAAAACCGTGATTCCGGCGTGAGTGGCACGAGATGGTCGGTGAAGACAATACTTCTCTTCTCCTGTGAAAATCCAAGGTGCAGCCGGTCTCCTGCAATCTCTCTGACTCCTGTTTCATCGGCAATGATGAGCGGAAGGCCCCCGCCGGCAAAGGTGATCTGTTGTTTTTCCGGACATACCTTGCAGAGTGCAATATCAAGCCCGTTTTCCAGGTGTTTCTGATCTGACTGTGCCTCTAATGTCTCCCTGACCTGGGCATGGAGTTTTACAAGGATGGATGCCGGGCTGTCATCCGGATTGCCTGCGATTACCTGGGTAAGGAGGGTGCTGGTCATCATGGTCATAAGGGCTCCTGGAACGCCATGTCCGGTGCAGTCTGCTACGGCTATGAAAAACCCGCCCGTGGTCTTTTTCAGGAGGTAATAATCTCCACCTACGATATCCCGGGGTTTTAGGATGGTGAAATACTCACTCAGATTCCTGTCCATTTCAGCCCTGGAAGGAAGGATTGACTGCTGGATGAGTTTTGCATAATCGATGGAATCTATGATCTGCCCCTGGGTTTTCGTCAGGTCAAGATGTGCCTGCTCAAGTTCCTCTTTTGATTCTTTCAGGGCATGTTCACTCTCCTGTACCTGCACCAGGGCTGTCTTCAGGTTTTCTTTTGTCCGGAGGGTATAGAGCAGGAGGATGACAAGGATAATGATCCCGAGGATGATTGCTAGAATGGTCTGCCAGTACTGGTTTAAGACCTCCTCAATGGTTGGTTTTCCGTACTGGTCATAGGGAGGAAGCTGAAGTGATCTCAAAAGCTCATGGACCGTGGTGTGATCCTGTGGAACAGCCCATCCGGCTCCCCTGACCGCCTTTGCTGCAGGGCCATCCTGATCCATGTTGAGGAGGGCAACTGCGACATCCTTGCTCAGTTCGTGTTCAGTGCCGGTAACTGCGGCAAACGGCCACTCCGGGTATAAGGGAGTGGAGAGGAGATAGGGGTAATGCGGGTACCGAGTCTTTTGTGAGTTCAGGACGGAGACATCAGAGAGGCTTATTATTCCTTCTTTATCCATCCGTTCCAGTTGGGAACTCCTGACTGTTCCAGCATCAAAATCTCCAAAAAGAACGGAAAGCACTGCTTTATCATGGGTGCCAGTGAAGTTCAGGGATGTAAAGTCTTTTTCCGGGTTGATTCCAGCTTCTTTGAGTTCAGCCCATGCTGCATGCCATCCCCCAAGTGAGGTCTTATCAACCGCTGCAAATGTCTTCCCTTTCAGGTCATCCAGATCCCTGATATCGGTCCGGTTTGACCGGGTGAAGATAACCCCTCCGAAGACTGCCTGGGGTTCTGGGTCTCCTGGCACCTGCAGGGTTGCTATCCTCTGGGCAAGGCCGAAATACTCCTGGTACGTATATACGGAGGGATTTGCACAGAGGAATGAGATATTATGTGATCTGACGGCATCGGATATTTCACTAAAGTCAAGTGGAATTATCGTAAATTGCAAGGGGGAGAGGGTTTTATTCAGGTAATCAGCAGTCGGTCCCCATTCCTGCATGGCAATATCATATCCCCGGTTTGCCAGAACTCCGATCTTCACCGGGTAATGGTGGTTTGCCGTCAGGACCTCTCCCTGTTCACCGGTGTTGTTCTGGTTCTCCGGTGATGGCACAAATGCCAGTGCAGACCCGAATAGAAGGCTGGCACTCAGGATAAGGAATATGATACGAATAGAAATTTTTCTGTTCATGTGAATATCCTCTCCTTTTCCTTATTCTGAAAAATAATACGCCCTTTTAAATTTCTTTTCATACTCTCCACTTCCCCTCCGGAACCAGTATCTCAAACCGTGCTCCCTTCCCTTCTTCTCCGGTTTCCCTGATTGAGAGATCGGTAATTGAGAGGATCTCCCTCGCCAGGAAGAGACCGATACCAGTATGGTTCCCAAATCCTCTGCCAAATATGTGTGGCTTATCTTCAACCGAGATACCGGCTCCGTCATCTTCACAGATGATTATCATCTCATGATTCCTTTCAATCGCTGAAAATTTAATACAGGATATGGTTTTTCCATGTCTGACGGCATTCTCAATAAGCGTTGAGAAGACTTTCCTGATGATTGGGTCGGCAAACACCTCAAGGG
>CAYWHV010000205.1:0-5035 GCA_964458045.1 uncultured Methanospirillum sp. | reverse complement strand
CTTCACAACAGATGGTACCCCAGGTATTGCCGGTGGCCATCACATCCACAGCATTATTATTCATGAAAACCGATAAGAACCCTGTGGGGCCAGGATTTCAAACATCGCCCCTTCACCAAACCTGCCAGTCTCCCGTATTGAAAGACCGGTGATAGATAGAATTTCCCTGATAAGAAATAATCCAAAACCGGTATTTTTTCCATACCCTCTCTCAAAAATATTTTCCTTCTCAGTATCCGGAATGCCTGTCCCGTCATCCTCATATACTATGATCATATCCTGCCCTTCCGGTTTATGAGACAGGGTTATCCGGCTGACTTTTTCACCATGCATCAGGCTGTTCTGAATCAGGTTTTCAAAAACCATGCCAAGCATCTGATCTGCAAAAACTTCAAGGCCGTTTAGTTCATTCACAACCCTGACTCCATCGGTATTAATATCCTCAACCAGATGGGAAATATTCTGCCATTGTGGACTTTCAGCACCGATATTCTGATATGTGCTGGTGAAAACAATTTTTCGTTCAATATCTCCGGTAATAGATGTAATTCGGTTGAGTAAATCTTTTTCACTTTCTGAATCTGCTTCTTCTGCAATAAGGTAGAGATATCCTTTCAGGGCAGTCAGACTGTTTTTTATATCATGGCGGGTGATACTGGTCAGAAGGGAGAGTTTCTTGTTTACCATGGAAAGGGCCTGTGAAATTCGTCTCTGTTCTCCGATATCAAGAAAAGAGATTACAGATCCGTATCCTTTCAGCCTGAGTGAAGAGGCTGTTGCCATTATCCACGCAATCTCTCCGGATGGGTTTTGTATACCTATTTCAATTCCGGTTACGGTTTCTCCTTTTTTCAGAAGTTCAAGAGGAGAAGAGATATCAGACGATGTAACCGGTGCCCCGTCATTTTGGTATATCGTCCATGATGGTCTTGAAATACCATTATCGATGAGCTCGTCACGGCTGACATGCAGAATCCGTGCAGCATGCTGGTTTACTTCAATGATAGCACCATTTTCATCCGTTACGATAATGCCTGTTGGAACACTTGAGAACAGCGTCTCATATTTCTGCATTGCTTCGCAAACGATCTCTTCACTGGTTTTGCGCTCAGTAATATCGGTTACGATCCCCTGTAATGCAGTGAGGGTGCCTGACTTATCAAATACTGGTGAATTTCTTTGGGATACCCATTTCAGTTCTCCTGATTTGGTAATGATCTGAAATTCATAGGTCTCCGGAACAATTCCATTGAGCAGATCTTTAAACGCTTTTTCAAAGTATTCTAAACTTTGAGGTGCTATACATCTCCGAAGTAATTCAGGAGAACGATAAAATTCTTCCTGAGTATAACCGGTAATCTCCTCGGCAGAGGGACTAATATATTCATACGTACCCTCGGGGAGGCGGAGCAGAAATATGAGATCCTGAGATTTTTCAGCAAGGAGCCGGTATTTCTCTTCACTGTCAAGAAGGGCTATCTCCATCCGTTTTCTGTCGGTAATATCAATATGTGACCCGACCATCCGACATGGATTTCCTTCATTATCCCATGATACTACCCGGCCTCTTCCATGAATATACCGGTAGTCACCATTTTTTGTCCGTATGCGAAATTCGATATCAAAACCTCTATCCTTTCTGGTAAGGCTGTTTTGTATCTCTGTTTCCGCCTGTTTCAGATCGTCCGGATGCAGATGTGATCGCCAGTTCTCATAATTTCCCTCAAACTCTCCTGGTTCATATCCTATCATCCGGTAATACCAGTCACTAAAAAAAGCCTTGTTGGTTTTCAGGTTCCAGTCCCAGATTCCATCACTGGTCGCTTCCATGACCAGCCTGTACCGCTCCTCACTCTCCTGTACCTGCTCAGCCTTTATCGCAAGCTGTTCAATCGTTCTTCGAAGTTCTTCTTCCGAGGTAGCAAGTTCTTCATTTAATGATGTCAGTTCCTCATTTTTCTTCTCAAGATCGGCAGCTGCATGTGCGTGCTGAACTGCACGATTCACCATATTTATGAGTTCGATAAAAAGGGAGGCAGGATCCCCGTCTTTTTGCAAATAGAATGATGCACCGGAATTTAGCGCTTCAATTGCAACATCCTCTCTCCCCCTGCCGGTAAATATTATAAAAGGAATTATGGCGTTGTTTTCCCGAATTCTTTTTAAAAGATCAATTCCGTTCATCCCGGGCATTTCATAATCCGAAATAATCACGTCAAATGTTCTCTCCTGCATGGCCTCTAAAGCGGTCATGGCAGATATAGCCGTGGTTATATGAATTATGCCGGATTGTTCAAGAAACATCTTTCCAATTTCAAGAAAGGATGGATCATCATCGACATAGAGCGCTGAGATCATAGCGTATCCTGGATATATGGGAATTAGACCCTTGAACATTTAAGACTGACCATCATGAGAACTCATATCCGGATATTCAGATATAGGCCTGACACTAACCCTTTAGGTGTATGCCTGGTCAGACCGTTCTTATTCATGCAGTTCCCGGCACCGGTCTTGTTGAGGGAATCAACAATTTTAAAACTCATATCAGGGAAGATCCATTCGGCTCATGGATGATCCTTCCGACCCACCGGCTTATACGAACCGTCCAGGACCAGCTGACAGAATCAGGAATCACCTTTCTTCCTGATCATATCTGCACCCTTGATGATCTGTGCAGGTACCTTGTCGACCGGTATGGAAACCACACCGTTCTCATAAAACCAGAGACATCACGACTACTTCTCGTGGACCTGCTGAGGAAACACCAGGATGAACTCACCCTCTTTTTTGCCCAGAAAAATCCATCTCCCCGTGCGGTGCAGGATCTTCAGACCTTAATGCAGGTCATCATCAGAAGAGAGATTGACTATCCAGCCTGCCTGGGACCCCTGCAATCTGAAAAGAGCCACCAGATATCTCATCTCATCTCCACATATAAACAAAAACTCAGTGAAAACAATCTTGTTGACCAGGATACCCTGCTCTCCTGGACAATCGATTTTCTTCTGACCAGAGATAAAACGGATGTCAGGTCAATCATCCGACATGTTCACATATTCGGGCTCTTTGAACCGATGCCCCTTGAAAAGCGATTAATTGCCACATTCGGGGACGTGTGTGAAACCCTGCACTATACACTCCCTGATGGGAAAGACCCGGAGATTTTCTCAGATACTGGTGACTGGCTCTCCTATGGGAGTGATGAGATCATATCTTCTACCGGGATGGAGCAGGAGATGACGACCATCTTCTGTCATGATCCCTCAGGATCTGAAGACTTCCTGAACTTTCCCCATATTTCCGGAATGGGTTTTTCAGATCCGGCTACGGAGATGCGAGAAGTAGCACGGGAAATATCACGGCTCCATAAAGATGGAGTTTCCTATGAGGATATTGCGATCGCGACTCCTGATTTCAGGTCGACCCGGGGCTTTGCTTTGGAGGCATGTGCCGATTTTCGCATACCTGTCCGACCTTCACAAGGTCCTCTTCTCATTTCCTCTCCCCTAATCTCCTATTATCTCTCTATTTTTGATCTGATAGAAAAAGGGATGCGATATGATGAGATGGTCCGTATCATCCAAAGTCCGTATTGCCGGTTCCGATGGGAGGCAGAGGCTTCCCAGGATAAAAAACCCGGTGACGAACAGAAGAGCGGAAAGGCTCCTTTGGGGTATAAATATCTGTCTTATAAGAATTTTGATCTCCTCTGCCGGACATACGGACTGGATGGCGGTCATATCGACTGGGAAAAAAGGCTGCCTGAAGTTCTTTTATTAATTGATGATACTGATGATAACCGCCCATCCCCTGAAGCACAGGAATCTGTTCCTCATAAAAAACCATCACGGACATACAGTCCCAGACGGCCATTGGGAAGACAGGAGATCGCCGATACCATTGACGGGATTATCAGGCTGGTTGGAGTATTGAAAAGACTTCGGGATAAACGAACCATCCGTGAGCATATCTGGCACCTGAAAACAATATTGAAAGAGATCGGCTCACCCGTGCCTGGTCTGGCACATGGAAATCCCCTGAATGCCTGGCTTACCGATGAGGAATACCTGGATCTGTCCTCTTTTCACACCCTGCTCTGTGAATTACAGGATCTCTCGGGGACCGGTGTTGTCTCTCACCTGGACCCGGCTGAATCGGTCTCTTTTATAGATTTCATTGGGGCCGTCCGTCATGTTCTACAGGAAAAATCCGGGAATATTTCGTCCGATGCTTTCGGAGTCATGCTTACAGGGCTTCGTGAAATTGCTCATCAGCACTATCCCTATGTCTTTTTGGTCTCGCTCAATGAGGGTCAGATCCCCCGGCTTACAACACGCCTGCCATTTACCAACTCAAGCGAGAACAGCCGGATGGATACGAGAACGCTCTCTGATATTCTCAGGCAGGAAAAATACCAGTTTATTACCGCACTCGCGTCTGGAACATCACATCTCTACCTGAGCTGGTATGAACACAAGGATGAGCGGACCGTTCTTTCGTCTGTCTTCATCGATTACCTTAAATCTTCTACACTTCTCCCCGAATGGGACAATCGTTCAGGAGAGGATCTGGAAACACCTGAATTTCTTGGAGATATGGAGGCATCCTATTCTGCAGGAGTCTGTATTCATACCTCCGATTGGGACCGCTCACTCTCATACATTCCGGAAGATATTTTGTTGTCCTCCCTGGTAGAGAGAATCTCAATAGAACGAACCTTCCGGTTCAGGTTGAACCGGTCAGCATATGATGGACTTATCGGTGATGATCATGGTATCAGGTCGGCTCTTCAAGCAACATTCAGCCCGGAGTTCTCATGGTCTGCGTCCATGCTTGAGACATATGCGAAATGTCCGTTCAGGTTCTATCTTGAACGGGTTTTGCATATCCGCCCTCTTCCGGATATTGTAAGTGACATCCCCCCGGAGACAAAGGGAAATCTTATTCATGTCATTCTCAGTCGGTTTAAACGGACGATGCATGGTCAGCAGCTTCTCCCGATCCGGGAGACCGGGTTTGATACTGCACTCTC
>CAYWHV010000204.1:3448-5065 GCA_964458045.1 uncultured Methanospirillum sp. | reverse complement strand
TTCCATCCAGCTCAATCCATCCGGTCAGATGCATACGTCTCAGGAAGTGAGCTATACTTACCTTAAATGTGATCTGAAAATATCTTCCACCACCCGATCAAAATAAGACAGACTTATAAGGTGCAGACATATATACCTCCGATGAGATTTGTGGATATGAATAGGGGGAATAAAGTGATTCGGGGACTTGGATTCATAGTAATCCTCACTGTCATCTGTTCAATAGCATCAGCTCTGCCACCAGGATTTTGCCTGGGAGAGGACGGGACCCTTGCGCTTGGAGTATTTGCTCCGGAAAAATCCCCATCAGGTGAGGAACGTATCCTCCTTGAGGAGATTTTAGCGTTCAGGGAAAAATCAGGGAAACCTATTGCAATAGGAGTATTTTCCGATGAATGGATGAATGACCGGAAATTTCCATTAGAAAGCGCCAAAACCCTGCGCAATGAGGGAATGATCCCATATATCAGGTTCATGATGCGGAGCTCTGATACTCCCTACCAGAAGGAACCGGTCTATACGCTCAGCAATATCGCTCTTGGAAAATTTGATGGAGAACTCCGGTCATGGGCCAGGGAAGCCAGGTCGTTTGGTTCACCCATCCTGATAGAATACGGCACTGAAATTAACCAATGGAATTATCCCTGGAATGGATACTGGAACGGAAACCAGAAGGGGCAGGATTCATTTCAGGATGCATACCGCCATCTCATTGATATTATGCGGGAAGAAGGTGCTTCAAATCTCATCTGGATCTATCATGTAAATGCAGACAGCCAGCCATCAGATGAGTGGAATAACATGACCGGTTATTACCCGGGAGATGATTATTGCGACCTGGTGGCTGTTTCCCTTTTTGGTACGAAAAAACCATTTGAGACTGGGACCAAGCCATTCAGGGATACGCTGGATACTACCCTGTCCACACTAGAGGCAGGGGGAATACAAAAACCGGTTCTCCTCATTACCGGGACAGATGTGCAGAGCAGATTTGAGGATCCTGCCATCTTTGTATCAGATGTTCTCTCATCACTTTCAGGACAGACCTGGCCTGATATCAAGGGCCTTATCTGGCTGAATGCTGCCTGGAAAAATGACAATAATCCCCTTCATGACACATCGATGAGACTGCAGGATAATACATCGGTCGCGACTGCGTTTAAAAAAGGTCTGGAGACCATGCATATCCAGGGTCGTCTGACCTGTTCATAATTTTTTGATGAATCCATTACACAGGTGCGGACTCCTCCCCCTTCTTTCTCCGGATTGTAAAGTCCTGATCCTGGGAAGTTTCCCCTCGGTTTTATCCATAAAATCCGGAGAATATTACGCAAATCCCCGGAACATGTTCTGGACAATCATGAGGGCAATTCTCTCAATCCCACAGACCCATTCATACGGGGAACGGATTTCATATCTATTGGCTCATAAGGTGGGATTATGGGATATCTATGCATCATGCTCAAGGGAAAACAGCGCTGATGCAAAGATTAAAAACCCGGTTCCAAACGACATACAAACCCTCATAGAGGAGCATCCTGATCTCCAGGTCATCTTTCTGAATGGACGGGAGGCAGAAAAAGGATTTAAGAAGTTTTTCCCGGACATACCGATAGA
>CAYWHV010000204.1:0-3348 GCA_964458045.1 uncultured Methanospirillum sp. | reverse complement strand
CCAAGACTGACTGAAAGGTCTGCGATAAAGGAATCCACAGTCTCACCACTCCGGTGTGATATCATCGAGTTCCATCCGGCATTCCGTGCCATGGTGACTGCTGAAATTGTTTCGGTGACTGTTCCAATCTGGTTTAACTTGATGAGGACAGCATTTGCAGCCTTCTCAGAAATTCCACGGGAAATCCGTTTCGTGTTGGTTACAAAGAGGTCATCTCCGACCAGCTGAACTTTCTTTCCGATGGCCTTTGTCATCCCAATCCAACCGTCCCAGTCATCTTCTGAGAGTCCGTCTTCAATAGAGATGACCGGATATGCGGTGACCAAATCCTGGTAATACCCTGCCATCTCTTCAGATGAGAGTTTCTTTCCTTCACTCTTCAATTCATAAATCCCATCTGAATAAAATTCACTTGATGCCGGATCAAGAGCAAGGGAGATATCTGACCCGGGCTTATATCCAGCCATCTCAATCGCTTCGATTATAAAATCAAGAGGAGCACGATTTGATGGAACTTTTGGAGCAAAGCCCCCTTCGTCTCCGACACCGGTGGTGAGTCCTTGTTTTTTCAGGATGGATTTTAATGAATGATAGACCTCACATCCCCATCTGACTGCTTCGGGAAAGTCAGGAGCACCAACCGGAGCAATCATGTACTCCTGAAAATCTGCTCCCTGCCAGTTTGCATGGGCCCCGCCGTTTAAAATATTCATATACGGAACCGGGAGAAGATAAGTCCGGTCCGCCAGATGCTCATATAACGGAACCTGTAATGCAAGGGAAGCTGCCCGTGCTACTGCCATCGAAACCGGAAGAAGTGCATTTGCCCCAAGACGACCCTTGTTATCGGTCCCATCGATTGAGATCAACTGGTTGTCAATCGCAGGCTGATCAGTGCTATCCATCCCGGTAAGGACCTTGCGAATATCGGTATTGATTGCCTCAACTGCTTGTTTCACACCCTTTCCAAGGAACCGTGAGTTTCCATCACGTTTTTCAATTGCCTCATGCGTTCCGGTTGATGCTCCGGAGGGACATGCTGCCCGTCCAAAATATCCACCGACCAGAGTAACATCTGCTTCAACAGTGGGATTACCCCGTGAATCAATGATCTCTCTTCCGATTACTTTCTCAATCTGTACCATAGAATTTCCTCTTATGCCCCAATACTTGCAAGGCTGCAGGATTCGGTCACATATACCCAGTATGAACGAGTCGGTTCCAGCATCCGTGAATCTGCTTGTTCATTTGATCCGCCATTGACAATGGTCACCTCAAACTGCTGAATTGCCGGGTCCCATCCAATAACTTCTGTCCAGGTATTTCTGATAGACAATAATGAATCACGCGCTGATGCCGGAGTATTCCCTGTAAACCCAAACATGTTCCATCCGGCAATCATATCCTTTACCGGGGGAACCTGCAGGGGATCATCTGAAAACCGGAAGGGAACAGTGAATGGAGTGGTTGAATAGACCCAGTATCCTTCAAGCGGGAGGATCTTATCTTCAGCGGTCAGATCATTCCACCCCCCATCTTTCTGGTTATATGTCCAGATACTATGGCCGGCAGAGTCAAGACCGGTAAAAATGGCTGCGGTATTTCCATCATTTGCAAGACGCCTGGGGACGGATACAAAATTCCATCCAGCAACCAGGTCAACAGACCCACTCAGATAATCAGTTACTCCCTGATCTACAGGCACTGATAGAACAGTAGTCTCTTCGCCTGTGACATTTTCTTCGCCTGATACTGAAAAAATGCATAAAGACAAAATAATGCATAATATGCTGAATATTGATAGCCTGCTCATCACGCCCATTCCTGCTTGTCTGATAAAAAGCATTTCTGTGTACCAATATTTCTCTCTGTCGTCATGAGATATTCTCTTCACATCAGGCATACAAATGCTCTTTTGTGAAATCCCTGACACTCACAGAGTCACAACTCCCCTTTGATCTTAATCTCTCACTCTCATGCGGACAGATATTCGGATGGAAAAAAACCAGGGACACATGGAAAGGGGTCCATAATGGACACATTGTAACCATCAGACAGAAAGATAACCATATAGATTATGACGGGATAACAAAGCAGGAGATCAACCGGTTTCTCGGGCTATCTGATTCCATGCCGGAGATTATCGATTCCATCAGAAAGCACATCATCGCATACTCTGGCACATCAGATCCATTCTTTGAGACCAGGTATGACCAGTCACAGGGGATTCGGATACTCAGGCAAAATCCCTGGGAGTGCCTCGTGAGTTTTATCTGTTCGGCTAATTCAAATGTCAGAACAATCGGGAAAAGAATCAATCTCATTCTGGGACGATATGGCACCTCATGTACGATGAATGAGAACAGATTCCCTGATCCTGCAATTCTCTCTCAATGCTTTGAACAGGAACTGCGGGAATGTCTGACAGGCTACCGGGCACCATACCTGATAAAAACAGCTCAATATATTCATGAGCATCCGGATTTTTTTCAGCAGGTCGCAGATATGGAATACTCTCAGGCAAAAGAAGCTCTGATGATATTACCAGGAGTCGGACCCAAAGTAGCAGACTGTGTGCTACTTTTTGCATTTGAACATCTGAGCGCAGTGCCTGTAGACATCCGGATACGAAAGATAATAGAACGTCAATACGCAGACTACATTCACACCGATAAAACCGGGAAACTCTCCTATGACACTATAGGCAGATTCTGCAGGGATTACTTTGGTCCCTATGCAGGATATGCCCAGCAGTTTCTCTTTGCAACCCGCGATATGGAAAAAGATGAGATTACCAGATCTGCTGGATTACCATGAACACAAAATAGGCGCACGTTGCGGTCAGGGGAATCGTGACTATCCATGCCGTGACAATCTGTCTGACAATAGACCACTGAACTGCAGAACTTCCCTGTGTTGCACCAACTCCCATAATACATCCACTTATTGCATGGGTGCTGGATACCGGAACACCAAACAGGGTAACAAATAAAAGAACTATTCCGCCGCCTGCTTCAGCACAAAAGCCCTGGTAGGGACGCAGGTGAGTAATCCGTTTTGCCATGGTCCTGACGATCTTCCATCCTCCGGTCAGGGTTCCGAGTGAAATTGCCGCACTTGATATGAGAATTACCCAGAGAGGAACATGAAAGTCACTTAATACTCCGGCAGTTACCAGCATAGCGGTAATAATTCCCATCGCGTGCTGGGCATCATTACTCCCATGACCGATGCTGTAAAATGAGGCCGACACTATCTGCAGTTTATTAAAAATTTTATTCATTACCTGCTGATCAGCATTCCTGCATACCCTGATAACCAGGCATCCGAATATAAACGCCCCTGCAA
>CAYWHV010000203.1:0-5071 GCA_964458045.1 uncultured Methanospirillum sp. | reverse complement strand
TGATATGGTCTGAAATCGGCTTATACTCAATCATTCCAAAGAGGACCAAAGCGAAAAGGATCAGGAGAACAGTTATTCCGACTGAAAATGCGATCTGGGTACCGCTCGCTTTTCGCGCTCCCCGGTCAACCTCCGGAGATTTCACCTCGATCCATTTTATCGGTTTTGAAAAACGCTCCGGGTGCTCTATCAATAGCTGCTCTTGAACAATCTCTGTGCCATGGCTGGTCTTCTCCCACTTGTAGGGTTTAAAGATAAGCTGCAGGGTTCCTTTCCATGCTCCAATACTCATTAATATCCAATATATCGGTGAAAAGAACGCATACAGGAGGAGATCCCGTTGCTTTTCTTTCCATGTTGCAACGACCATCATGGTAAGAAAGAAGAGATTTCCAATCAGCAGGTTAAAGACTGCAATCGCTGCAAAAGGCCAAAAATCAAACCAGCTGGAGAAGTATTCCGGAATGATGAACCCTGCCGCAAAGACCAGCCAGAGGAAGAGGTTCATGAGGGGGAGGTAAAAGTTGCCACCAAAGCCCGTCTGAAAGACAAAGAAATTCTTGATCCCGATATCTTTCAGGACTTTTACCGGGTGGCGCATGGTCACAAACCAGGTGATCACAAATCCCTTCACCCATCTGGAACGCTGCCGTATCCATGAAGGAACCCTCGTGACCGCCTCTTCATACGTGTGTGAATTGAGCACTGCTGTGTGAAGTTTCTTACGCGCGATCCGCATACCAAGATCGGCATCTTCGGTCACATTGTAGGGATCCCAGGCACCCAGCTCCCGGAGTGTTTTCATCCTGAAGTGGTTACTTGTCCCGCCCAGAGGGATAGGTGCATCAATTTTATCCAGCCCCTGAATGTAAAAGTCGTAGTAATAGGAATATTCTATTGAAAACCACCGGGTCAGCATGTTCTTCCGGGGATTGTAGAAATTCAGAAGACACTGGACGCAGGCGTATTTTGGACCAAGACGCTGGAATGCAATGACCACCTTTTTTAACTGATCCCGGTCGGGAAGATCCTCTGCATCATAGATGACGACAAATTCACCACGGGAACGTTTCAGCCCATAATTGCAGGCACGGGGTTTTGTGGTGATATCTGCCTTCGGGATGACAACCGGATGGAAGATGCTTAAAAAGGCATGGTATTCTGCTTCTGCCATCGGTGAGATTATCTCCTCGATGTTTCCAAAGAGTCCTAATTTTCGGGCTTTATCTATCGTTTCCGTATCTTCCTCTTCCATCAGGATTTTTACATCAAGTTTATCCCGCGGATAATTGATATTGGCAATATTCTGAAGGATATGGGGGAGCATCTCCTGCTCATGGAAGAGTGGAACAAGGACGGTATAAATCGGGAGATCCTCATCTTTGAGGTTTTGAATATCCTCATCAGAGATGTGAATAACATTTTTCACACCCATCATCCCCTGCATGGAGACATAGAATTTGACCGGATTCATCACAAAATACGTGATGTTGATGATGGTAAAGAGGATAAAAAGCCAGAAGAATGGGTTTAGTGCAATGAGGAGGAGAACAAAGATTATGCCAATGACAATTACCGCTTTCTGCCAGGGTACCAGGATACGGAATGCTGACTCCTCCGGTTGACGATCCACCAGTTCACTCAGAGCACTGTACGCATGTGGCCCCTGATAACTGGTATCGGTTATGGTGAGTATGGCATCCAGCGGAGTTACTACCATCTCAATCTTTTTCCCAAAAATCTCTTCTAACCGGGTGAATAAGGGTATGTCCAGTGGATTTGCCGTAGCAACTTTCAGGTATGATGGTTTTGATTCAAGGAGAGCAATAAGCGCTTCCTCACCGACTGCATAAGGGAGTATAGAACCGATCCGTGGATTGACAAAAAGAGTCTCACGTTCCATGAAGGCCAGCCCCAGCCGGTCAGCAAGATATGCATAGAAATCATCCGGAGCCTGAATCCTGAATTTTTTTATTGCAAGTATGAAAGTATCAAGAGTTATCGAGGGGTCTTCAAGCAGGACTGTATTGGGAACACCCATCCCTTGTAAGGTGGTGATTAATTCTTCCTTGGTTAGGTCTCTCATGATACAGTACTATCGTATTGAAAGGAGCCGTTCTTCTAAAAATTCTGCTACTTTATCCCCATCGACGATACTATCTTTTTCCTGTTCGTCCAGTTTCTCTTTTATCTTATCGAGAAGATCCTTCGGGTTTACCGGTTTCATGATATACGCATCAGCCCCGGCATTCAATGAGAATACAGAATTTTCTAGGTTTGCATACCCGGTGACCATGATTTTTTTCATGCCAGGTCTGAGTTTATGGGCTTTTTCAAGAAGTTCAGTCCCTTCCATGTCAGGGAGTTTTATATCAAATAGTGCCAGGTTAAAAAATACATTCTCTATCTTCTCAAGACCGTCACCTGCTGTCGCTGCTGTTTCTACTTCATACCCTTCTAATTCAAGGATTTGTTTTGTACTGTCAAGGATCGCAAGATCATCATCAACAATCAGAATTCTCTTCATAATTTCCTCCCATTAGATATTCATGATCCCGGAAGAGAGACTTCAAATGTAGTCCCTGAATGGGATGTTTCCACAAGGGTAATCGTTCCTCCATGTGCTTCAATTAATCGCTTCGTTACCGATAGCCCTAATCCTGTCCCTTTTGGTTTTGTAGTATATAAGGGATCAAATATTTTTGCTTGAGACTCAGAGGGAATGCCTATACCGGTATCAGATACAGTGATAACGATATCATCTGTGACTTTTTGAGATTTCAATGTAAGTGTCCCTCCCTTTTCCATAGCCTGCAGGGCATTCGTAATCAGGTTTTCCATCACTCTCGCCAGTAAAAAGGGATCAACAATGACATTGATTTCTGGCTCAAATTCTTTTAAGACAGTGATTGATGACGGAGGGGATATCGTCTGAAGCAAATCGTCAAGGAATGCTGTAAGGTTAATCTGTTCTTTTTCCAGATTCACCTCACGGGCATAGTCCTGAAGATCAGAAACGATCTTATTCAGATAGAGTATTTCATTTCCGATACGGTTGAAAATATCCAGTATTCCATGCCGGACGAAGACTTCTGATTCTTCAGGTGCCATCTTATGCATCTTCATTTCCAAAAGATACTGCATGTTTGTGATTACCTGAAGAGGGTTTCGCATATCATGACCGATCATGGTTGCAAGTTCACCAATTACTGCAAATCTTTGGGCCACCTGTAGTTGTCTGGTCCGCTCCTCAACCAGCTGTTCAAGATGCCTTGTATACAACTCCAGGCGATTTCTTGTTCTGAACAATTCTACCGATTGTGCAATGTTCTGAGCCTGTTCACAAAAGATAATGCCAACATCATGTTCAACATCCAGATGGTTTACAGGATTTTTTGCATATTTTTCAAGAATTTCACGATCACGATCAGTGATATTAAAGAGAAGAAATGGTTTGTTTGGATCTAAACTCTGAAGTTTTGAATGTAACGTAATAGCATCCATGTCATCGAGATCATAATCAGAAAGGACAACATCAAAGGGATGGTTTCCCACGAGGGTTATGGCTTCTTCTCCTGAAAAACTCAGGGTTACCTGTAGAAGCCCGGGTCGTTCAAGATATTTTTTGGAAAGATATGCTAACTTATCGGAACTAATTACCAGGAGTACCTGATATTTCTCTCCTGGAGGTACAGGAGGAAGGAAATTAAATTCTGGTATCATCTTCTTCTCCTGTTTTGTTGTACGAATTGTTAGATAGATGGGCATCCATAATGTTTCAGGGTATGGATAATTCTGCAGTAGAAAATTCGAAGAATAAATCATGTGCAGAAAATAGCCGTACCTACCTGTATTCAGGTAGAATGCTCATTCTATTATTTCTTCTGTTATTGACCCCAGTATGTTCAGGAGAGAAGTTAGAACTTTGTCTTCCGGAGAACGGTTCACTCTGGCATGGTGCATTTACTCCGGTCCATCATCACCTGAATGAAATGCAGATAACCAATGACAGTATCAATTCGTATATTAAGATTATTGGAAAGACTCTGGCGGTTATTGCCTTTTCTCATGAGTGGAGTGTGAACAGGAGTTTTCCTTCTGAACAGGTCCAAATAATCCACAATAACGGTGCAATTCCATATATCAGACTAATGCTTCGACATGACAATACCCAATACAGACCAGAACCCTTGTTTACTCTGAATCAGATTAATGCCGGGGTATATGATACAGATATCCGGCTTTTTGCCAGAGAAGCCAGAAAAATGGACTTCCCCATTCTTATTGAATACGGAACTGAGGTGAATGGATGGTGGTTTTCCTGGAATGGGTACTGGACAGGCAAAGAGAAAGGCTCAGCGTTATTCCAGTCAGTTTACCGTCATATTATTAGGCTTATGCGTGAAGAAGGAGCAGATAATCTGTTCTGGGTATTTCATATAAACTGGCATTCCAACCCGGAAGAGGAATGGAACTCTCCGGAAGCTTACTACCCTGGTGATGACTTTATTGACATAATTGGAATATCTGCATATGGAGCACTGTCACCAAATGATAAAGAGGTACCTTCTTTTCCGTACATGATGGATGAAGGATACTACAATGCAATGCAGATTTCACCTGAAAAACCGGTGATAGTATCAGAAATAGGTACAGATCTAAAAAATTCATACATTTCAGCCGAAAACTGGACATATGACGCATTTCATGTACTTATACATGAAAACCGATGGCCCGGTGTTATTGGATTTATTTGGTGGAATGCCGGATGGCCGAATGATAATAATCAAACCAATAATACCACAATGCGGATTGAGGAAGATATTGATATTCGTGATATCATTCGTAATTTTACATCATCCGATGAAATACTCGGAACATACTGTCTGTAAAAACATCAGAAACGAACAGAAATTTTAGAATTAAACAAAACAGTCTTTCATCGAACAATAGCAGCGAGGATGATTTCCCGAGGACTCGCGTACCTCAGTACCGTCATCCACGTGAGGTGTCTTAACTTCCGTGTTCGGAAAGGGAACGGGTGTAACACACCTGCTGTGGCCGCTATTGA
>CAYWHV010000202.1:0-5103 GCA_964458045.1 uncultured Methanospirillum sp. | reverse complement strand
AGAAAAGAATCCCGGCTATACCCGTACAGGTCGCAGGCGGCTTTATTTACATCTACAATAGTCCCTGAATCCTGGTTTACGAGAAAGACTGGATCTGCATTCGCCCTGAATAATGCTTTGTACTTCTCCTCACTCTCAATAATTTCCCGTTCAGCACGTTTTGCGTCTGTGATATCTTCTGCCGTGATTGCAATGAGGTTTTTCCCAACCTCAAGTGACAACTCCAGGATAGTGATACTGTAGATGGTGCCATCCGGATGGGATACTTCAGTTCTAAAGACTTTATTTGGAGAGTGGTTTTGTAGCCCTTCTATTATTTTCTGTGAGGAGAAGATGTCGGCACTCAGCATATCAATCTTTTCTCCCACGATTTCACTGCAGGATAACCCGAGTTTTTTTTCGCCAGCGGTATTGATATACTGGATTGTCAGGTTTTTATCAACGATGATTACAAGGTCTGAACTGATGTCTATTAGTCCTGAAACTGGAACTGAGGCTACCTGGAAGTACTTTTTCGCATTTCCCTGCTGAATCTTCCGAACCTTTCCGAGCAGTTCCAGGGTATCCAGATGCCTGGCTACTGCATGCCGGTTCAGCCCTGAAAAACTGGCTATTTCTGTGATGGTGAGGGCTGCCGGATGTTCAGATAATGTGGCAATGATGAGCTCATGCACGTTATCCATGCTGTATCATGCACTAATTAGTATATAATTGTGTGCATAGTGGCGCCGCTATAGATTTATATAAATGTGACGAAAGCACACAGGAGTATAGGTAATAATGGGTTCAGATAGTGGTACATCTGATGACATCTCCGCGTACCTGGATCTCCTTGAGGAGATCGATAAAAAATGTCATGCACGAGATATGCCCGGTATCTCATCTCGCAACAATGAGGGTTTTTCTGATCAGATCTTTGTGATCGGTTTGAAATACTGACGATTGGGGTTTTTGCTTTTCCGCCGGTTTATTGGGCATGATCCGGATTACCTGAAAGAGGTAACTTCCATTATCATTTCTTCTGGTTATTATAGCGGTAGTGATACTGTTCCCCGTTTCCTTTTGCACCATGATTGACAGGGTAGAGAATCTATCCCCTATTTATCCATGGTGCACCACTTCATGCCAAAAGAGGCTGAGTTACTATTATATTTCCATACGATGAGGGATAGAATACGAATCTCTGCTTCGTGTGGTGCTGCGACTGAGGATAGCAAGTGCTTTATAAATTGTTGGAAGGGTGGAGAAACTGCAGCATAAGATCGGAGCATTTCCGGTTTAACAATGGATGATCGAACATTAAAGATCCTCTACGTCGATGATGAGACTGACCTTCTCACTATTGGCAAGCTCTTCATGGAGCGGTTTGGCAATCTCATCGTAGATACATCTCCTTCAGCTACGGAGGCTCTTTTAAAAATTGCCAGCGATTCATATGATGGCGTTGTCTCCGATTATCAGATGCCAGGGATGGATGGCATTCAGCTCCTTCAGGAAGTTCGTCAGCAGTTCGGTGATATCCCCTTTATTCTTTTTACCGGTCGGGGCAGGGAAGAAGTGGTCATCCAGGCGATCGATTTTGGGGTTGATTTTTACCTGCAGAAAGGAGGAGAGCCAAAATCACAGTTTGCCGAACTGGTCCATAAAATCCGTCAGGCAGTCCGGAGAAAGGAAGCTGAACGGGCGGTAAAATCATCTGAAAAACGCCTTTCTGACATCATAGACTTCCTTCCCGACCCGACCTTTGCCGTTGATGTGACCGGGACAGTTATTGCCTGGAACCATGCCATGGAAGAACTGACCGGCATGTCCTCTGCGGATATTATTGGAAAGGGGAAAGAAGAATACTGGGCTGCCTTTTATCACACAAATCGCCCGGTACTCATTGACCTGATTGATGAACCTGATGCAACCATTCTTCAGTATTATTCACATATCGAGCGGTCTGGGACATCCCTCACCGCTGAGACCGATTTTACCCATGTAAATGGGTCGCATCTCCATATTCTGCTCAAGGTCAGCAGGCTGTATGATCAGTCCGGAACCGTCACCGGTGCCATTGAGTCCATCAGGGATATCACTCAGCAGAAACAGGCTGAGCAGGAGATCCGGAAGAGTGAGGAACGATACCGCTCTGTTGTCAATGACCAGACTGAGATGATCGCCCGGTTTACTTCTGAAGGGGTAATCACCTTTACCAATGAAGCATACCGCCAGTATTACGCACCCCGGATTGGTCTTACCCATCCGGTCGGGAAGAAGATCCGGGATATCATGGAGATTGACAATTATGAGGCTGTAAATCAGTTTTTGCAATCGCTTACCCCTGATACGCCGGTCCGGGAGATGGAACGGATGGTTCCTGGAAAAGATGGAACTACCTACTGGCAGATCTGGACGGTTCGGGCTTTGTTTGATGAGGATGGGAATACCTCCGAATACCAGGTGGTTGGCCGTGATATTACTGATAGTAAACTGGCTGAAGAGCGATTACGATTTGCATATGAGCAGATAGCCGCAGATGAAGAAGAGCTTCGTGAAAAATACGAAGAACTGGCAAAAAGTGAACAACTGGCACGGATAAGTGAAGAACGGCTCATCCTGGCTCAGGAGATTGCACACACCGGAGCATGGGAGTATAATTTCAAAACGAATAACATCTGGGGATCTGCAGAAGGTCTGGCAATATTTGGCTATCCACCGGTTGCTGGAGATACCTCCATTGAGGATATAGAATCCTGCATCACTGACCGGGAGCGGGTACATCAGACCCTAGTGGATCTGATCGAACGTGACATGCCCTATGATATTGAATACCTGGTAAAACCGGTGGATGGTACTGAGCAGAAGTACATTCATTCACGGGCACGATGCGATCGGGATTCTGATGGAAATGTCATTCGTGTTCTTGGAGTTATTCAGGATATTACCGAGCGAAAAAAGGTTGAAAATGAAGTGGCATTTAAAAATGCCATTCTGCAGACCCAGCAGGAAACTGCCCTGGACGGTATTCTCATCGTCGATTCTCATGGGGTGATTCTTGGATATAATAAGAGATTCCAGGAAGTATGGGGGATTCCTGATGAAATTGTGTCATCCCGGAATGATGATCTGGTCCTCTCTTCTGTATTAGATCTTCTTGCCGATCCTGATGAGTTTATTTCCAGGGTCAGATACCTCTATGCTCACCATGAAGAGAAGAGTTTCGAAGAGGTGGTGCTTCGTAATGGAAGCATATTAGAACGGTTTTCAGCTCCGATGTTTGGGAGTGCCGGGGAATATTATGGCCGGGTCTGGTATTTCCGGGATATCACCGAACGAAAACGGGCTGAAGAGGAGTTGCAGGCTGCATATGAGCAGATTCGGGCATCTGAAGAGACGCTCCAGAAAAATTACCAGTTATTACTCTTAAAAGAGCAGGCATTACAGGAGAGTGAAGACCGGTTCAGAACCCTGTTTGATCTTGCTCCCTATGCATGCATTTTATACAATCAGAATGGAGTGCACCTGTTCAGTAATGCGTACCATGAAAAGATCACCGGGTATTCCTCAGCCGAGTTGGAGGGGAAAATGACCAGTGATTTTGATATCATCTCCCCTGAAGACCTTGCACGGATAACCGAAAAACTGAATAAGCAGGGGTACCTGGACGGGGAAGAACTGACGATCCGGGCTAAGGATGGGACCCTGAAGACGGTGCTTTCGTCTGCTGTATTTGTTGAATCCTGGGGAGAACGCGACGTTCTTTCAACGATGACTGATGTGACTGACCGGAGAAGAATCGAGGATTCACTCAGGCGAAGCAATGAACAGATAACCGGAATTGCAAATACCATCCCCGGTATTGTCTTCCAGTTCTATGCTAAAGATTCCGGCGAGTTTGGTCTTACCTATGTGAGCACCCGGGTGGATGAAATTCTCGGAATCTCCGGGGATATCTCAACGTTCCTTGAGAAATTCATTGCCGGCATTGTTCCCGACGACCAGGAGCGTTTCTCCGCATCGATTGATCAGGCAATAAAAAATGAATCCAGGTGGGATTTTGAAGGCAGATTCATACGTCCTGACGGGCACCTTATTCATTTCAGAGGGATGTCTGCTCCGGTAAGGGAACAGGATGATTTGTTGTACAGCGGAGTCATTCTTGATGTGACCGCCGAGAAAGAGGCAGATCAATCCCTGAAATCAGAACGGCTCTTTTCACGGTTATTGCTTGATACTTCGCCGGTATTTATCGTCGCAATCGGTGCGGATGGAAAAACGATCATGATGAACCGGATGCTCCTTGATACCCTGGAGTATTCGGAAGACGAAGTGAAGGGGAAAGATTACCTGACCACCTTTGTACCTTCAGAAGATCACGAGATGGTTGCTGATGTGTTCAGCAAAATTGTGGGAGATACCTCCGCTACCCTGAACGAAAACCGGATTGTGAGTAAATCAGGAAAGGTCTCCCTGGTGGAATGGCGGGGCAGACCAGTCCTAAACCTATCAGGAGGGCTTGATTTCTTTGTCGGTATCGGGATTGATATCACTCACCGGAGAGAATGGGAAGAAGAATTGTGCCGGAGTGAAGAACGATACCGGAGTCTTATTGAAACCACAGGGACCGGTTATGTGGTTCTTGACATGGAAGGAAGGGTTCTTGATGCAAATGACATCTATGTCAAGCTGACCGGCCGGAAATCACTCGATGAAATACGGGGAAAGTCAGTGACCGAATGGACTGCTCCCTATGATCTTGAGAGAAATGCTGCAGAAGTGAGAAATTGTGTTGAAACAGGTTCGGTCAGAGGGCTTCGGGTTGATTATGTCCATCCTGACGGGAGTATCCAGCCTATCGAGGTTCAGGCATCAGTGGTTGAATCAGATGGGGAGAAACGAATTCTTACGTTATGTCGAGGGTTCCCACAGCATGATTGAGGATAAAACCCGCCAAATGCAGAATTACCCTAATACTGCTGCTTTTTTACCTCAGAATTGAGCGTCAAAGTATTATTTATGAGAGTGGTGGGAAATCGCCCTGTATTCATCCTCTGGAATTTCGGTATTTCCCGGCCGGGACCCGGATATCAAACCGTGCACCAGTTCTCTCTGTTCCGG
>CAYWHV010000201.1:2201-5120 GCA_964458045.1 uncultured Methanospirillum sp. | reverse complement strand
CAATCGGGGGGATTTCCCTCATCGTCGCAGGAGTGTCCATCTTCAATGTCATGATGATGTCTGTGATGGAGCGGTACCGGGAGATCGGAATTCTCCGGTCAATCGGGACGAAACGGGCAGAAGTCAGGAGCATGTTCATCTACGAGTCCCTGATTCTCGGGGTATCAGGCTCTATTATCGGTGGGATACTGAGTTTTCTTGGAGGATATGCAGCAATAGCCGTCATGCTCCAGGAGACCTCATACCTCTTTGAATTCTCCAGTCTTATCCAGATACCCTATGGGATGATTTTTGGTGTTGCAACCAGTATCCTGTCAGGATTATACCCGGCATGGAAGGCATCAGATCTGAGGCCGATAGATGCACTCAGACATGAGTAAATATGAAAAAAAGATGAATTCAAACCTGAGGTTCTTCAGGTTCTTTTGCTTTTTTCGGTTCCCATCCGGTCTTGTGCACAAGCAGTGCATCAAGAATCTCCTGAACTCCTTCACCACTACCGGTTGACATGGCCGGGTATTCAGGAATACTCGTAATATCCGCCTTGTTTGAGACAATAACTATCGGGACGTGAACAAGGCTTTTTACTTCCTCAAGGAGCCGTTCCTGCTCTTCCAGAGGATACCCGCAATGGGCACTCGGGTCAAGGATGAAGAGGAGGGCATCCGCAATATTCACGATGGCCGATAATGCCTGTCGTTCGATGGCATTTCGCTCAATACCTGGCCGGTCCAGGACACCGGGAGTATCAATCAGCTGTACCTTCTCCCGCCGGTGGTAATAATGGCCGACAATAATTCCTTTCGTGGTAAATGGATAGGAGGCAATTTCCGGCTCAGCAGAAGAGACTCTCCGGATAAATGAGGATTTCCCGACATTTGGGAACCCGGCAACCACAATGGTGAAAACATCCTCCACGGTAGGCAGTTTCCGAAGAATATTCCTGACATCATTCAAAAACAGGAGGTCATCTTCTATCTGGTGAACAACGGATGAGAGACGGGCGATTGCCTTTTTTCGTGCTGCAGTCGAGTTTTCTTCGGAGGAGTACCTGACATCCTTTGCAAGACCACCCCGGTGATCCTTCGACCATCGGGCAGCCCAGCCGACAGCACCCAGGGATTTCTTCAGCCGGTCCGTGGTCCAGAGAATTTCAACAATATCCTGGTAAAACTGGGGCTCTTCAGAGATGGTAGGAAATGACTGCATGACTCCTACTAATTTATCATGGACCGAGAGGTAGGCAGCTTCAACAAACTCAACGCTTGCCCGCTTTTTATTTGGTTTCTCCCGCATCTTCTTCGCAGCACGACGAAGTGCCCGGTCAAGCACTTCATCAGCCGTGGGAACGGTAGGGATTTTTTCAAAACTCACAATATTTCACCCGTATGTATACGCGTACAGGTATATACTTACTCCCTCTCATCCCGGCATCACGTACATCTGCCGATATTTTTCATTTTACCGGACAATATCGCAATAATGGAATGAATGTCGTAAAATAATTATTAACCACTCCCAAATCCAATCATCACTATGCAAAAATTATCTTTTTCAGGTAATGGCCCGGATATCATCAAAAATAAAGAGGTCATTCTGCAAAGCATTGAAGAGTATAAAGAAGCTCTTGAGGACTGCAATAAGAAAATTGAAGAAAACTCTGAAGATCTCGATGCTTGGGTCAATAAAGGGATCATTCTTTTCCTCCTTGAACAATACGATGAAGCACTCAAGGCGTGTGACACGGCCCTGACAATAAACCCTGAAGATGCCATGGCATGGAACAACAAAGGAACGGTGCTCAATGTACTTGAACGATACGAGGAAGCAGTTGAGGCATGTGACAAGGCAATCCATCTGGCCCCGGATTACGCAGATCCCTGGAATAATAAAGGAAATGCCTTTACGCACCTTGAAAAATATGACGACGCATTGATCGCCTTTAACAAGGCCATTCAGATTGATCCTCAATATGCTGATGCATGGAACAACAAAGGGTTTGCTCTGAACTTTCTCGGCAGACATGATGAGGCACTCAAGGCATTTGACATGGCAATAGAGATAGAATCAGATTACGCAGAATCAGAACAGTAACAGATACTCCCTTTCATCCAGCATAATCTTTTTTTTCTTATTCGGATTCTTTACAGGTCAGGAAATAGATCAGGGAAAAGTATTTTATCTTACCAATATGGACTCAATCAATAATCACGTCAGATCTCATTGCTCTGCCATGAGCATGTTCCATCTGACGAGGAGATCCCATGGGCCAGATAAATCCTTACATCAGGCCGTATTTCTCAATGCTCGGGGAAGATATGAGGAGGCGGCACGGAAGTATGACGAGCTGATCCGGTTACATCCCGATGACGCTGAGGCATGGAGGATGAGAGCAGTATTTCACATGAAAATCCAGCGATATCAGAACGCAGCTCTGGATTATGAAAGGATACTCGAACTATGCCCGGATGATACTGATGCATTGATGAACAAAGGCCGGGCCCTTATTGAACTGACCCGTTTCGAAGAAGCAATCGGTGCATTTAAGCAGGTTATCCAGAATCATCCGGACCATACAGCAGCCTGGATATCCAAAGGTTCTGCCCTTTTCGAATCAGGAAAATTTCAGGAAGCACTCGAAGCATTTGAGGAAGGATGCCGGTTACATCCAGATGAGCCCGGGATATGGGAACAGCAGGGAGATACGCTTCTTGAACTGGGAAGATTTGAAGAGGCTCTTTCAGCGTTCGAAAATGCAATACAGATGCGGCCGGGGAAAGGATATTTGTGGAGGAAGAAGGGTCATGCACTCAAAGCTCTGGGAAGAAAAGAGGAGATGAACGAGGCATATGACAAAGGATTCCGGCTTGATTGTCCGGAATATGATATCTGAACCATTGTAACTACTGAAAAAAAAGA
>CAYWHV010000201.1:0-2101 GCA_964458045.1 uncultured Methanospirillum sp. | reverse complement strand
CCTCCTTCACATGCCTTCAAGACTGCTTATGCTCGATTGACCGGAACAAACAGGTATCTGTCCGCTCTATTCTTTCACCACAAATTCAGCATCTTCCGGTTCCAATGGGATGAGAATCCAAGCGATCAGGTAGATCAGGATGCCGGACCCGACCGTGAATAACAGGACGATGAAGATCAGTCTGATTATAATCGGATCGATGTCCAGATACTTCCCAATTCCCCCACAGATCCCTGCCAGGATCTTATCGTTTCTGGATCGGTACAGCCGCTTTGGTTCCATGTTCACTTCTCTTTCCTCAAAATAAATAATCCTTATGAGAAGGAGAGATACACTCCTTCATTAAGCCAGCGTAGCCATCCTCTTATTGAGGGCCAGGAACGGAGAGATGGGTCAGACAATATGAGGAGTATGGTCGCGATCCTTACAGTGAAGTACCAAAAAGACCCTTTGAGAGCATCAAAATCCTTCTTCCGTTCGTATCGTATGGTCAGAACCATCATGATTTATCATGTAGATACACGCAATAAAATCTGATAGACCTGATCGACAGTACCCTCCATAAAAATACTGCGACACATTTTCGCATTCTTCTCCGGTGGAAATTGAACATGATGACGGCATACATGAGCATAGAACCATGGATTTATCTCCGATTCAAAACGACATCCTGATTACGCTTATCAGCCTGTATGAGAAAAAATCTCTTCCCATTAAAGGAGAGGAGATTGCCGACATCATCTTACGGAACCCTGGAACGGTCAGAAACCAGATGCAGGCACTCAAGGCAATCGGACTGGTTGATGGAATTCCCGGACCAAAAGGGGGATACCACCCGACCTCTCTTGCCTACAAGGAACTGAACCTGAAACGCAACGGTGAGGCGTATGAGGTCAAGATATCCCGCGATGGTGAGATTGTTCCGGGTGTAAAGGTCGGAGAGATCATCTTTACCACCCTCTCCCATGCCGATATCTGCCATGCCCAGATTCGGATCATCGGCAGCGTGAAACTCTTCAATAATGGCGATGTCATCACCATAGGACCAACCCCGGTCAATAAACTTCTTATCAAAGGCGAGGTCTTCGGGAAAGATGAGAATGAACCGGCCCTGATTGTCTCCATCCTTGAGATGGTGTCGTTACCGAAAAAACCCATCCGGGACTACATGACAACGCCTATCAAGATGCTTTCAACCAAAAATACCCTGAAAGAAGCAGTCAGGCTCTTTAATACCCATCATATCCATGGTGCCCCGGTCATGGACGGGGGATTTCTTCGTGGTATTGTGACCATGTCTGATATCCTCCATGCCATCGAGCAGGATCTCCCCCTTGACACCCAGGTCTGTGAGGTCATGACCGAAGACGTGGTATATGCTGATGCATCGGTTCAGCTCTATGAGGTTATCAGGAAGTTCAAGGAACGTTCAATCGGGCGGTTGGTGGTTTTTGAAGAGAACAGGCCGGTCGGTATCCTGACACAGTCTGATATTTTCCGGACACTCCCAACCAACTAACCGGTGGTTTATGCGTTCTTTTACGACCTCTCATGGCATTTTTTACAACGGCGACTGCATCAAAGGGGCAGCGCTCATTCCTGACAACTCAGTTGATCTGATCATCACCGATCCCCCGTACGGCATTGAAGGAGACAAACTTCACCGTCACTATAACCGGGACGAGTCATTTGTCACCGATGGATACGTGGAGATTCCCGCGGAGGAGTACGAATCATTTACCACAGACTGGATTTTACAGGCAGAACGAATCCTCCGGCCGGGTGGTTCTCTCTATATCGTCTCCGGATATACCCATCTTCGTCATATCTTAAACGCACTCTACGAAACCAGCCTGGAAGAGGTAAACCACATCATCTGGCGGTATAATTTCGGGGTTTTTACCAGTCTGAAGTATGTTTCATCACACTATCATATCCTGTTTTACGAGAAGCCCGGAGGGAAGCGGGCCTTTAACACTGAATGCAGGTTCTCCCTCTCGGAGAAAGATGAGAACGGGGGATCGCTCAATTACCAGGACCGGGAGGATGTCTGGATCATCAACCGGGAGTATAAACCCGGTAAGGGGAAGAATAAAAAGGA
>CAYWHV010000200.1:0-5128 GCA_964458045.1 uncultured Methanospirillum sp. | reverse complement strand
ATCTCGTCAGAGAACGGAAAAATCAGGGTAAAACCAGCATCGAATATAATTCTCCAGCAGGGTGATGGTCTTGTCTTCAGAAGTGAGGGCTTTGAAGAGGGCCTGGTTTTCAGGGATGATCCGGTTATATGGAATGGAATGATTGAAATCAGGGCTCCCTTTAAGCCAAAGAATGGGGCCCGTGTATATATGACTGGTCGAAGGGAACTTGAGCGAAAAATTTCAGCTCTCCTTTCCCATCCTGATGACCGATATGCCGGGTCGCTCAGTATATCATGTTCTCTTATATTCTCTCCGGAAGGAATCATTTTTGGAAAAGGAATGGTATGTGACAGATGTGAGCATGCCCATTCGTTTGAATTTATCGGGCCTGAAGTCGTTGAACCTGCAAAGACGCGATCCCTGACCCCGGACCAAATCCGGGAACAACTTACGAAGACGGGTGGGACACTCTTTACTTTCACGAATATTGAGATATCGGGAGAAGAAGGATGGTTTGCCCCTGTCCGTGTACTGAATTCACTCAGGCGTGAAATCCTTCAGGCAGCAGAAGATGCACTTATTCAGTCACGAATTCAAAAACCCGAAATTATTTTCAATATCCAGAAAGGGATTGGTGATTATATTTCTCTGGATAATCCTGTTCATCAGGAACCAGTACTAGAGAAATCAAACCTGATAGTTCTTGTCTCATCCATAACTGATGCCCATTCCGCTCTGAATAATGGCGCTGACCGGGTATATCTGGAATGGCAGAATTTCCCTGATGAAAGTTCAGTATTATCACATCATGCTCATAGGATCGGCATCATGGTCCCAGGGGTGATTCGCCAGAAAGAACTGGATCATTTTACCACTCATATGAAATGGTATGCTTCCCTTGGCATCCGTCATTTCCTTGTTGACTCAGTCGGAATGGGGGAATTTATCCTCGATTACTATCCGGATAGTTCGGTTTCATCCTTCTATGGTCTGCCGGTGACGAATACTGCATCGATGAAAGCATGTGGCAGGTATGAGTTCTGCACTCTTTCTCCTGAATTATCAGAGCAGGAGATATCTGACATCTGCCAGATTTATCGGATCAGTCCTGGTCCCTCCCCTGCTATCTGTTGTCAGGGTCTCATTGAAGCAGCGGTTACTGAAGACCGTGTGTGTGAGTATGCTGATAAACAAACAGGAACCGGGCTCTTTCTTCAGGATGAGAAGAAGTACTCGTTCCCGGTATGGTGCGAACTATCCGGCAGAAGCCACATCCAGAATTCATCTGAGCACTGTCTTATCGTTGAATATCCGGTACTGCATCAGATGGGTATCAGGTGGTTCATTATTGACGCCCGTGGGCGGGGTGACACATATGCTGGTGAAATGACCCGGATATGGAAGAGACGGATGATAACTGATCTTTCCAGAGAAGAGGTGAGTCAGATGAGAGATGCCATAATCAGTATGAGTTCTGGAGGAATTACCCGTTCGGGGTACAGAAGAGGTCTTTCCGGGGTAAAACCATAACCCAAAAGAGCAGAATAGCGAACATCACACATAAACGATTGTTAACTGATAAGTAATACAACAACCAATGAATGCCATATGAAACAACAATTACTGAAAACACCACTTGTCCTCGTTAATCTGAAGTGTTATAATGAATCAATCGGAAACGGGGCCCACCGTATTGCCCGGGCCGCCCGTGAAGTAATGGATGAATCCGGTGTAACAATTGGATTAGCGCCCTTGTATACTGACATTCATCCCATTAACCACCATTATGATATACCGGTTTTTGCCCAGCATGTCGACCCGGTTGACCCGGGAGCTCACACCGGCAGAATGCCCCTTGCTGCAATAAAATCTGCAGGAGCAATTGGATCACTGGTCAACCATTCAGAGTACCGCCTGAATATTGCCGATATTGAAAAGAATGTCAGTGCTTTGAAGAGTGCCGGCCTCCTCTCCTGTGTCTGCTCAAATAATGTGGCAACTACTGCAGCCCTTGCAGCTCTTGGCCCCGATTATGTGGCAATTGAACCACCTGAACTCATCGGTGGAAAGATCTCTGTATCAGAAGCAAATCCGGATATTATCACCGGTTCAGTAGATGTTGTGAGAAAAATAAATCCTGCTGTAAAAGTTCTGACCGGAGCCGGAATTCATTCCGGGAAATGTGTAAAGACAGCAGTTGAGCTTGGAACTGATGGTGTTCTGCTTGCATCAAGTGTTGTTAAGGCCGAAGATCCTGCAGCAGTTCTTCGCGACCTTGTCTCACTTCTCTGATTACCTGGAATAATGGGGATCGAGGGTGACGAGAACCTCGGCTTCCCCTCCGTTTTCCGGTACCAGCAGTCGGACCATGCAGTATAGGTCTTCAGATGTTCTGGTAACCGAACGTGATGTCAGAAAAGAAATCCCGGTACCGGTAGATGACACTTCACGAACCGCATCTGAAATTTCCATCTCCCGAAGGATCCGGTTTTTACTCAGTGATGTTCCCATGATATCCTTCTTTTGCGCATCAAGTAATTCCAATGCACGGGGATTGATCTCTTTTATAACTCCATTTTTTGAAACGACCAACACTCCGATATGAATGGCACGGATGATGTTCTCATATCTCTTTTCAGATCTTCGAAGTCCTTCTTCAATTTTACAGTAATTTGTAATATCTCTGCCCAGAGTGACGGTTCCTATTGGATCTCCTTCGGTATTGACAAACGGAACCGTCATGATATCCAGTTCAGTAATATCTGATCCGGTTCTGACAGATATCCTTCCATTTAAATCAGAAGATATCCCGCTTTTGCACCCTGGTATTCCGTTCTGAATAAGCCCGGAGGGATATTCCTCTTCTCTTCTGCCAACCGGGTCTTGTGTATTTTGTGCACAAAGCAGGTCAGATCCTGCCTGATTTACAAAGAGAAAAGATCCATCTTTATCTTTTGCCCACAGGATGTCCGGAACCGTATCACAGAGCCTTCTCATCAGGGTATACATTGAGGCATACTCTTCTTTGGCTGCAATAAGCGATCTTCGCATCTGATCCTGCTGGATGGCAGAGCCAATCATTGCTGATGCAGCTAGAAGGGCATCTATCTCGACACCAGTCCATGTCCGCTCACCCATATAGTCAGCAAACCAGAAGACTCCCCAGACTTTCTGATCAACAAAAACCGGGAATACAGCAATGGATTTTGCACTCATTCCTCCTTTGACCGGATCATACACCTGGATCTCTGATGCATTGAGGATGAGTGTCTCCCCCCTGATGAGCCGGGAGATGAGTTTCTTTTCAACGGGAATGTTTTCATTTCTTAGGTATTGCTCCCGTTCTTCAGTCTGAATAGCAATCCTGGTCCATGAAGCGATATTTTTCATGGAATGGTGCGATTCTGTATCGTCAGAATCAGGATTAAGTCTGAACAGTCTGACGGTATCCACTTCGGTTGCCAGACCAAACAGGGTAATTGCTTCCTGCAGGGCCCGATCAAATGCTTCTCCTCCAAGAAAGAGGTTTGCTACCAGGCTGACCGCTTCTAAAATGCCATCTCTTCTTTTGAGTGCAATGCGCGTGTTTCGCTGTTGAATGGCATATTCTACTTTATGGTTGAGCTCGGCAAAGAGTGCTTTTGGTTCGCCGCCTTTTTGTATATAGAAATCTGCTCCGGTATTGATGGCATCAATGATGACTGCCTCCCGTCCTCTTCCGGAAAAAAGGATGAACGGGATGTCCTGGTCTATATTTCGAACCGCCTTTAAAAAATCCAGTCCGTTCATTATCGGCATTTCATAATCAGAAATGATGCATGAATATGAACCTGACCTGATAAGATCCAATGCTTCTTCAGCTGAAGAAGTCACATCAACTTTGAGCCGCCCACCTTTCTCAAGGCTTAACTTGGTTAAATCACAAATGACGGGCTCGTCATCAACATGGAGTATACGGACTTCAGAATTCACTCATTAACCTGCCCTTATTTGTTGCCCATACCCTTTCTTAATGGTTTCATATTCCCGGTCTCAATACTATTCGGATATCATTTCAGGATATTCAGGGCTGATACCTTCAAATGTCTCCAGAGATAAACTCAATGATCAATAGAGATTCATAGGAGATAATTATGCGTTTATGCCCGACATATTTATATATCATATTCCTGTTCATTTCTCTCATGTGTATGTATCCCTGTTTTGGGGAGGATATCGGCATATCTGGGAATCATACCAGTAATGACACGGAATTTCTTTTTATGATGAACCAGTACTGGATCCCTGATTTATATGAGATCAAGGGAAGGGTAGATGGTTCAGTCACGTATGATATCCCTGATGTACTGAATCTCTCAGTTGATTACGCAAATATTCGTCTGAAAAAGAATCTGAATGAGACCTTTTCGTATAATGTGTCACAGGATGTATCATATCTCCGGCAGGCTTACAACCGGACAGTCCAGTCTGAACTCACTCAGCTCAACCGGATCCCTGCATTGAACCGGTCAGATCCCCAGTACCCTGCACAGATTTCGGGAATTACCGCACGTCTTTCCCTGTATGGCGCATGGCTTGAATATCAGGTAATGCAGCGATATTCGGTTCAGAACAGAACATTTCCTGCACTCGCAACAGTTCCGGCAGATGAATTTTTTGCAATCATGAGTAACATGACCTGATATATCTGGATCGTTCCGGATTTGGATACCAGCCGGAACCCGTACTCATATAACATATCAGGTTCTATCAGAAGAATATGCGGATACGGGATATCATACTCCCGGAAGATAAGTTTTTTCTGGAAGTTTTTTGTGAAATATCAGAAAAGATAGTTCTGGCCTCATCACATCTGACCGAACTGATATCAGATCTGGATCAGCACCGGGGCATTACCTGCCAGAAGATACATCAGCTTGAACATGAGTCTGATGAACTGCTCAGGAAAATTTTTGCCAGACTGGAGGAGTCGTTGATCACTCCTCTTGAACCAGATGAAATTCACCGCCTTGCAAAAGCTCTTGATGATGTTATTGATATCATCGACTGGGTTGCACACCAGATCTGCAATTATCAGCTGACCGGGACATATCCGCCGAATAAGGGGGAAAGGTTGCCCTTTCCCGCTCTTCTTGGAACTGGACGT
>CAYWHV010000199.1:0-5132 GCA_964458045.1 uncultured Methanospirillum sp. | reverse complement strand
ATGTATGAAAACACCGGAATCCTGCTCAATACGCTTCATAAAGGATTTGAATCAGACCACCAGAAGCCAGTGCTAAACCTGACATTTGACGGAACACACAATGACCATGACAAAAGCAAGGTTGAATCATTTCTCTACTATCTGTAAATTCCTAGAAAAGAGGTAAACCATGAATGATTCTACCATTGATACGAAAAATAATGGATCGCATGGACATCCATCAAACGAACCAGGTTCCCAGACCGGTTCTGACCATATCATCATCCCCTGTTGTGGTCAGGCAAACACCGGACAGATAACCAATGAGGTTGCAATGGCCCTGTCAGATGAAGGATTGGGGATGTATTACTGTACGGCTCTTCTTGCAACGAAACCGGAGGTTATTCAAAACCGAATGCAGGGAACGGAAAAGATCATAGCCATCGATGGATGCAGTATGGCCTGTGCAAAGAAAATTGCATTGCAGGCAGGATTTCATGTGAACCACCATGTTCTGGTCACTGACCTTGGGATTGAAAAGAAAAAAGGGCGTAACTTTACTTCTGAACAGGTTGCATGCGTCATTGATGCTATCCGGAAGGGATGCTGACCTTCAGGACATGACAATTCCCTCCTCTTGCAATCCAGATATCATATGATTTCACCCATGGCATTCAGTTATTCTTTCGTTGGAATGCACATACTCCAAGAGTTACAAGTATTGACACATGCCTCACAGAATCGATCAATGGTTAATTATTAACCGTATTAAAAACAACCGTTAGACATAATGAAAGGAAAACCCAACATGTGTTTATCATGAAAAATATCTGGAAATTTGCTCCGGAGGATGGAAAGGAAAGAGGGTTACTCACCCTTCTCGTCCTTCATTTCCTGGAGAAAAAACCACAATCGGGCTATGAACTATTAAAAGAGATCGA
The DNA here is from genome assembly GCA_964458045.1 of uncultured Methanospirillum sp. Classification (GTDB taxonomy): domain Archaea; phylum Halobacteriota; class Methanomicrobia; order Methanomicrobiales; family Methanospirillaceae; genus Methanospirillum. The sequence continues at coordinate 4,212 of CAYWHV010000199.1, read as the reverse complement.
TGAGACAACCGACAGTACCTGGGTTCCAAATAAAGGGACTTTGTATCCTCTTCTGAAATCATTGGAACAGGAAGGTCTGATACAAGTGAAAGAGGTCGGTAAACGGTCAAAGATTACGTTTGAACTTACAGAAGATGGAAGACAGATGCTTTCCACTCTGAAAGGAAAAAAAGAAGAAGCAGAGACGAGGGTTACTTTTTTCAAAAAATTGCACAGGGAAGTATTTGGTGAAGAAAATTTCTCGTTCATCAATTTTATGATGGATGTCAGGTTTTACGTGGAAGACATGCCTGAAGAGAAAAAACCGGCAGCAATTGAAATTTTGCAGACAGCCTTTGACGAGATAAAAAAATTATAACACGGCACCACAGACCCATTTCTCATATTTCGCAAAACACACAGGATACCATGACAAACAGCACCATTCAGGATACTACTATTTGTATAACACCCGTCGGAATCGTGAAAAATGATCTTCTTGCTCCACCTCTTATAGCCGGAAAAGACGGCCTTGAGCATAACCAGGCATGTACTTCTGCCATGAAAGACATGACAGATACCGGTACCCGTGTTTCAGAGATTATTCTCTCCGAAGAATTCTCAGAGCTTCTCGACGGTATTGAAGAATATTCACATCTCGTAATCCTGTACTGGGGACATGAGGTTCCAGTCTCCGGGAGGACCATGAAGAAAACCCACCCGGCTGGTATGACCAATTATCCAAAACAGGGAATTTATGCAACGTACAGCCCTGCACGACCTAACCCGGTATTGATGACGGTTGTTCAGCTGGTGAAAAAAGAGAATAACCGGCTCTATGTATCCGGCCTTGATGCCATCAATAACAGCCCGGTGCTTGATATCAAACCATATGTTCCCCTCTTATTTCCTCAGGAAGGAGTAATCATCCCTGAGTGGATGACAAAGATCATGACAGAATTTCATTCGTAAAGGAGATCATACCATGGGAAAATTTCAGGATGAAAAGAAAAAAACTGATAGTACTTCAGGTGTGCTGAGCAGAGAGATGATTGATGAACTCAAAAAAGATCCGAGAGCTCTCTTTAAAGAAGCGATTCGAAAGAATGATGCAGCCTCCTGCCTGGTAAAGACCGCTGAGATTCATGGGCATTATTGTCCGGGTAGTGCTCTCGGCGTTATGGCAACGCTATATGGACTTAGTCTTCTGAAGAAAGAAACGGCCGATTCGGATGGAATCATGGAGAACCTTCTCGCCATCATTGAGGTGAATGCCTGTTTTGCAGATGGTGTGCAGGCGGTCTCCGGTTGTACACTGGGAAACAACTCACTCATTTATCGCGATCTTGGAAAACATGCCGTAACTTTTGTATCCAGAAATGAAAAAGAAGGAGTCAGAATCCGTCTGCTTCCTGATTTCAAGACCTATATTCATAAAGAGGTGCCGGAATTTTACCGTCTCATGGACAAGGTGATCATGAAAAGGAAGGGAACACAGGAAGAAGAGAAATTATTCAGGGAAAAAGCAACCGAAGCAGCATTTGCAATAATTACGTATCCATTTGAAAAACTCTTTGCTTTCGAGCGGGTTATACCAGTTATCCCTGAACGTGCACCGATAACCGGTACTATGGTATGTCCTGAATGTGGCGAAGAAGTCATGGAAACAAAAACGGGGAAACGTGGCCTGCTCCGGAATATGTGTTTCTCGTGCGGAGGAAAATTCCAGGAAGTGAACGGTCAGGGAATCATTGAAAGAAACCTCCGGGACCATGGCCATCATACGGAGCCGGAATAAGAGGAGAGTGATCCCATGAATGAATCACATATTTGTAAAGGAGCTCTGCATATGACACAGCCCGGCCCAGGACACCGGAGAGGAAAAGGTCCGAGTAGTTTTTGGATGCAGGATCCGGATATCGTCTTCAGGGAATTAAACCTGAATGAAGGCGATACATTTCTTGATATCGGGTGTGGGACCGGAGATTATACAATCCGGGCAGCAACTGAAGTTGGCAGGAATGGAACCGTTTTTGCTACCGATATCCAGGAAGGGCTGGTTCATGAACTCATGAAAAAAGCGGAGGATTCAGGACTGAAAAATATCCAGGCATTTGTGAACGATATTCAAAACCCTCTGCCATTTGAGAATAATAGTATCGACATATGCTTCATCTCGACGGTTCTGCATAGTCTTGATCTGAATAAGGTTGGGCCATTGCTATTCAGGGAGATAAAGCGTGTTTTGAAACAAGACGGAAGACTAGCGATAATTGAATGTAATAAAGAAAACCTGACCTTTGGCCCGCCAATTCACATGCGGATATCTGCAGATGAAATAGAAAAAATCGTGTTGTCTTATGGGTTTGTCCAGATCTCTCATGTAGACCTTGGGTTTAATTATTTAGTTACGTTCATCATCCAAACCTGAAATTCTTAAATTTTTTGGGGGTTCAGATATACCAATTATTCAGATTATCCCTCTTGGCTCTTCGACGCAATAAATGAGTTCGTCAAATTTTTTTTATCCGTAACTTAAGTTGAAACTGGTATCAAATAATCATCCCGTCATTCCAAAAAAGAGATTGACAAAATTTTTAAAAAACATGCACTGCTGAAGCTTTAAATGTAAGATATACATCTTCATCTTCAGTCAAGTGCATTTCATCCCATCCTCGCCGGGTCATGACTGATACTATTGGTATCCCAACATCAATAGTTACTTTGATTACCATCCCGTTATTTTTAATATCAGTGATCCTGCCTTTGAAAGAATTTCTTGCACTGGAAACTATAGGATCCCGGGATAGAAGAATATCCTCGGGACGTACTGTTGCATACACCTCTCTTTCTCCTGTGCAGGTTGTTGAATAGATAGTATACCCATCTACCATAATAGCAGACACATCCTCCTGATGAATGCATTTACCCCGGAAAATATTCTCCATACCGGTAAATGAAGCAATGAACTCTGATTCCGGTTTTCTGAACACTTCATCAGGATCTCCAATCTGAGATATCTCTCCCTTATTCATAATAGCAACCCGATCTGCCAGAGAAAAAACCTCCTCAAAATTATGAGTAATATGAATTACTGTTACATTGGTGATATCATGAATTCTGCGAAGTTCAGTCCGGAGTTTGTCCCGAGTCTGACCATCAAGAGCACTCAGTGGTTCATCAAGGAGCAGAAGGTTCGGTTCCATAACCAGGGAACGGGCTATTGCTGCTCTCTGTTGTTCTCCTCCACTCAGGGTTTCGGGTTTTCGATGAAGGAGATGATCAATGCTCAGCAGTCTGGCCATCTCAAGCGTCTTCTTTTTGATGAATTCAGGATTTTTTTTCCGGGTCTTTAAACCAAACCCGATGTTTTCCTCTACCGTCAGATGGGGAAAAAGCATGTAATCCTGGTATACCATGCAGATATTTCGGTCCTTGGGTGCTAAATTGGTAATATCCTTCCCATCCATGATAATTCGTCCTGAATCGGGAGGATAAAATCCTGCAATTGTTTCAAGAAGAATGGTCTTCCCAGCCCCTGTCGGACCAATAATTACCAGGTATTCTCCGGGAGAAACATCAAGAGTCACGTTCCGGAGAACAAATTCACCCATGTCTTTAGATAAATTCTCGGTATGTAACATAGGAACCCCCTATAATCTTGATGCCCCACCATACCGCTCGAAAAGGTAGAGTGATATCACACAGATAACTATGAGAATCGTAGCTGCTGAAATTGCCATATTCAGTTTCCCACAGGACATATTCAGGAATAATGCAATCGGAAGGGTTTCAGTCTTCCACTGGATCGCACCGGCAATTAAAAGTGCAGCTCCAAACTCACCAATCCCTTTTGCCCAGGTAATTACTGATGCTGCAAAAAAGCCGGAACCAGCCATAGGAAGGGTCACCCGCCAAACTGCCTGGGCATCAGTACACCCAAGGGTTTTTGCGACAAATTCGTACCTGGTGCTAATGGATTCAAACGTTGAACGCATAATCCTCAGCATATAGGGAAAATTCACAAAAAACTGGGCTGCAATAATCCCGAGCGGAGTAAATACAAAAACCAGGCCCATATCTGCAAGTGCATTTCCAAAACCCGTCGTCCCAAAGAATAAGAGCAGACCAAGACCTGCGACCAGAGGGGGAAGAGCAAGGGGCATGTCAAGAATTGCATTGACCGCATCTTTTCCAAAAAAATTGTACCGGGCAAGAGCATATGCAGCGGGT
>CAYWHV010000198.1:0-5161 GCA_964458045.1 uncultured Methanospirillum sp. | reverse complement strand
ATTTTCAATGGGATGCCTGACGTTATCATACCTATCATGCCCAGATACCCCAATCCGGAGCCGGTTATTCCCTGGAGAGCAGCACCAAATGAGTGAGCAAGAACCCTTACTTTAAAGCCACACCTGCAATACGAATACACTTTACCAAATCTATCGATTAATATCGCCGGACTGGGTGTTCCAGTGTGAATATGGAGCAAGATAGTCATAGTATCTGATTTCTCTGTCCCGATTGACTTTATGAGATTTTTCGAATAAATTAGTGAAAATATCGCTAAAAACAGGGATATACAGATGATTAAAAATAATATTTTTTTTGGTATATAGAACGCAATGCAAGAGGATAATATCACAATCGGAATAATTGCCATAAGAGACAAAGAGACAATTTTCATATCAATGAGTCCATACCTTAAAAATCCCAGAGTTGCACTGGTGATACCAAAAGACTGGGTAAACAGTCCGATAATTACACTCTCACCTGGTCCGAATCCTTCCCCAAACAATGGCAGGATAACTGAGAAAAAAGGAACAAATAATATTGCTCCACTTATCCCCAGCATATTTACAATGAGAGCGATGAAAAATGCGATAGGAAATACCCAGATATATGAGACCCAATATTCTGTTTCATGAGGAACCAGATAAAAAAGAGATAGAAGAAAAATAGGAATTATTAATAAAACAATGATATGTTCGTATTCAAGAATTTTTAGCAAGAAGGAACTATTTTTCTGTGAGGCATTGGCTCTCACGATACTATCTCCAAATTTACTATTTTTGCATTGATGTCAACATCTATTTTTACTCATATGAGTTGTAAGTAGTATATCTATTCATCCATGATAATTAGTACTGGATGTACCTTCTTTTATGTCCCTGCATAAAAAATCCGGATCTTCGTGCAAGGGGAATTACTCATCAAAAAGATTTTGATGCGTTTTATCAGGTTTTATTACGTTGTGAGACGTTTAAAATACCTGTTAAAACGCTTCCCTGTGCAGAGACCCTCTATCTTGGACCTGATCATGAACCTGGCCATTTTATTGGCCGACTGGACACTTCGGATTTTTCTGATCTTGTATACAGACTTGAAGAAAAGGTTCGCGAAGAATGGAAAAAGGAAGGTCAGCCATATGCGATTATCGGAGTTGATTCATCTCCAGTTTGTGGTGTCCGATATACCTGGTATGGTTCTGTGAATGGTTCTTCCGCAAAGATCCCTGGGAGAGGTTTCTTTTTGCAACGGTTTCCTGAAGTAATTGCATATGATGTTTTTGAGGCAGCGTGTTGGAAGATATATCTGGCTGCTCCTTTATTTTCAGCAGCAGAATGCGATTTCAATAGAAAATTAGCGAATATACTATCCGGGTATGCCATGCAAGTTCATCTTCCCCAGGATTGTGGGGATTCAGAACATTCACGAGATATTTCCATTCAAAAAGAAATATTTGAAAAAAATCTGCAAGCCATTGATAATGCAGATATTGTTGTTGCAGTAATCGATGGTGCTGATGCAGATTCTGGAACATCATGGGAGATCGGGTATGCATTTGCCAAAAGGAAAAAAATTATTGCGCTCCGAACCGATTTCAGACATGTTGGTCATAATGAACTGGTAAATCTGATGCTTGAGCAGTCATCAGTAGTCGTGAATGATATTCCATCACTTATTCAGGCCTTACCCTGTCCCATTCCGATACGGCCCTTCAGGGATAAAAGTGAATAAAATCTTATGGTCATTCTGATATTCATGCGTTCTTTTACCCTGATTCCTCGCGTGAGATCAGTGGTTAGAAAAAGATACTCAGATGAAATTCGTGTAAACGAAATCAGAATTCTTTCAACTATTTCATTAAGTCTCTCTTTCCTTCTTATCAGTTCTGGAAAAATAGGTCTGAACCATTTTTATCGCACAGAAAGACCCGCACATTGTGCAGTTCGTATCGGTTGGAATGCCCCGTCCCGCTTCTTCCGGGTCCAGAGCATATACTGCCTGTTCCTGAAAATTCATTCGCGCTCTTTTCTCTGCGATATGTTTGTCCTGTTCAGATACTCCATACTTCATTGAATCTCCAACATGGGCTGCAATTCGGAAAGCTATGAGTCCTTCTTTGACTTCATCAGGAGTCGGGAGACTTTTATGTTCGGCCCTGGTGATGTAACAGAGATAATCTGCCCCGGCTCCTGCGGCAAATGTTGCGCCTATCGCACCGGTTATATGATCATATCCCATCCCGACATCCGCTGGAAGTGGTCCTGCTACAAAGAGTGGAAAATTTGTCTTATCTTTGTAGTACCTTATACTTTCTGCGATTTTATCGGCTCTGATATGTCCTCCGGCTCCTTCAATAATTACCTGAACTCCTTTCTCATGAGCCCGCTTTGCCAGCCGGATATTCTCTTTTATCTCCAGAACCTGTGCAGTATCCCGGTTATCATGGATACATCCTGACCTCATGGTATTTCCGAGTGAAAGGACGATATCTTTCGATTTTAGTATGGTGAGAATCTCATCAAAATGTGTAATATAGGGATTTTCCTGATTATTTTTTAATATATATGAAGCCATCATTGCCCCTCCCTTAGAAACAACTCCCATTATGCGGGAATTCTGCTTCATTGCCTTTATGGTCTGTATAGAGGGACAATGAAGGACCATTGATGAAATATCTTCTTTGACTTGTTCTTTCAGGTTCTCTATAATGAGATCATCAGTGAGATAATCAAGGGTATTTTCTGCAACCGCCTGGTAGAGAGGGACTGTGGTCATGGGGAGTGATGTAACATCACGTATTGATTGTCTCATTTCAGGAATGTCTCCGGCGGTTGACAAGTCCGTAATAGTGTCGGCACCATAATGGTCAGCAATTTTTGCTTTTTCTATCTCTTCTTCTGGTACACAATGACCGGATGAGGTGCCAAGGTTCACATTTATTTTTGTCCTAAGTCCTTTTCCGATTGCAATCCCCATATTCCCACGGTACATGATAGCAATGGATCCGGTTTCCACTCCTTTCTGGATCAATTCACTGGGCCGATGTTCAATTTCTGCTATTTTTTTTGCTATTGTGTTGTTCATTTCTTCTTTTGGAATTTATTTCGATTCATCATCATACAGAGATAAAGGTGCACCATTTCTATTTGTTGTTGGTGCATATTATGTTCATGATATCTTTTTGACCTTTCTTTTATTCAGGATCTATTTCATTTATTGAAATCTCATGATGAGTTATTCATGACGATAATACGATTATAATGAGTCTCCCTCTCATGATAAAAACTTTAATCACATTTTCATATGAAAGAGCCGAAACACTTATGCTGCACCAGGTTGCAATTCTATTGGTGCACTATCTGTCTCACAGCGAAACATGCACCTAGGATAGTCTCTTCTGTACAGATCTGTTCTGGTAACCCCGGAATACTCGTACAGATTTTGTATGCAGTTTGGTGAGTCCATTTTTTTATGAAGGTTTTTTATTCTTATCACAAGAATATGATACATTTTTCTATACTCATCACTCTGATATTGGTGCAATAATGACACAGGCATCGGTTCTGGAACTCATTCAAAAGATAGAACATGAATCCGGACAATTAACAAAACCTGAACGTGCTCTTCTTATCACAGACGGTTCTGTCACCAGGCTTTTAGAAGCATTTGGTAATGCACCAGTCGGTGTCAGAACAATACAGCAGAACATTCTTCCTGCACCAGAAAAGATAGCTGAATTTCTTGAAATTTCACCCGGTGATGATGTGAACTTTCGGGAAGTGGATCTATTCAATAAAAATAATGACCGTGTTCTGATACATGCTATCTCATATGCACCATTAAAACATCTTCCAACCGGTGCAATAACCCGGCTTATGAAAGAAGATGAGCCGATTGGTATGATAATGCGTGATGAAAAGATGGAATCAAGGAGAGAGATCCTGTCAATACGAAAAATCTTCCTTCCATCTGATGACCACAGGCAAAATACACGGGCGAAATTTCAGTTGAGCAGGTCGTACCGGATAATTCATAATTCACGCCCGATATTTTATATCGAAGAACAAATCTCTTCCCCTCTTTTCTCCGAAGATACTGTTGTCAGAGTGATTACGCCTTCCCGCCTTCATATCGGGCTTCTTGACATGAATGGTTCAGGGGGCAGGGTCGATGGTGGTGCTGGTATTACACTGGAAGATCCCGGTTTCATTTTTGAAATATCTGAATCGGATTCGTTTTCCCTGACATCACAAGAACAAGAGGTTGCCGATCAGGTGCAGCTAATAATTGAAAAATTAATCCGGAATGGATTGTCGATACCTCCGGTTCATATTCATGTTCAACAATCAGTTCCCTTCCACTATGGGCTTGGAAGTGGAACCCAGGTAGCTTTAGGAATTGCGGCAGGTATTGGAGCAATCACTGAACAGAAACTATCTGCAGAAGATCTGATCGCTCTTTCCGGAAGGGGCGGAACTTCTGGTATAGGAACAAGAGCCTTTTTCATGGGGGGTTTACTTGTTGATGCCGGTCATCGATTTGGACCTGGCAGAAAGAAGGATTCGTTTGCACCATCTGCCTCATCATCTGGTGCAGGAGCAGCTCCTCTGGTCGGCCGGTACGATATCCCAAAAGAATGGAATTTCGTACTGGCTATGCCTGATGGATTTGCAGAAATTCACGGTCAGTTGGAATATGATTTGTTTCAGATGTTCTGTCCTGTTCCATACCCTGAAGTCCAGGCTCTTTCTCATATTCTTCTTATGAAACTGATCCCTTCGGTAATTGAAGAAGACCTGGAACAGTTTGGAGAGGCAATCAATGAGTTCCAGAATTATGGGTTTAAAAAATGTGAACTCAGTCTTCAACCACCGGTTATCGTGGACATCATGGAAGCCATGAGGGATGCCGGTGCAGCAGGGGCTGGTATGAGTTCATTCGGACCGGTAGTGTATGGGGTATGTGATTCGAATATGAATGCAATCAGATCAGCAGCCCAGAAAATTATGAATCAGGGAAAAGGCGGGAGGACGATATGCACCAAAGGGAGAAATGGTGGGGCTGAAATTATTAAAAACGGTTACAAAATGCAATCTATGTATTGAGGAACCCTTTTCAGGCATCTGCCTGAAAGTATCGGATGAGATATTTTCTAACTTTTTC
>CAYWHV010000197.1:0-5194 GCA_964458045.1 uncultured Methanospirillum sp. | reverse complement strand
GATGTCGCTCCAGGTATGCAGATTCTTGATGCTGGATGTGGTCCGGGGAGAGTATCAATTCCGGTTGCGAAGATCGTCGGCCAGACAGGAAGTGTTACGGCTATGGATATTCAGGAAGGGATGCTTGCAGAGGTAAAAAAGCGGGCAGAGAAAGAGGGGCTTTCGAATATCAGATATCTGCAGGGTGGCATCGGAGAGGGAAAACTCGGGAAGGAGCAGTTCGACCGGATCGTGATGGTTACCGTTCTTGGTGAGATTCCAGACCGTGTAAGAGCGATGCAGGAGATATTTGGAGCATTGAAACCCAGTGGAATGCTGCTCATCGAAGAGACGATCCGTGATCCGCATTTCCAGAGAGTACAGACAGTCCGGGACCTGGCAGGTGGGATCGGGTTTGTTGAGAAGGGATGGCACGGGAGCAGGTTTAATTATTGTATACTGCTTGGGAAAGAGTAAAAAATATAATTCCCCATCTAGGATTCTGAGTGTTCGATATTCATTCCCTTGCAGGCGGTGATGTGGGTATTAACCGCATAAATTTCAATCCTTAACGATAATATGATTATTCATTTTCCAGTAGTTCTGGTAGTGGTAATTCTACATATCATTTCCTGGACAAGAAAGTAACAATGGTATGTCGAAATCAAGTCGCACACATCGATCCTGAGTGGACCTGTGCCTGTTTGGGACTGGTAGAAAAGAGTCTGTCAAAAAAAATCTTGTTGGTCGATACGTTGATCGTTGGAAATAGGATTTGTACTGTTCCAGGAGAGATCCCGGTGATCTTCACAACATTTGATTCATATTCTCTGCTGACTTATAGTATACGAAACCGGGTGAATACAATATGGATCGACGTATCCCCTACGGGATAATAAATTATGCAGAGATCATAGAGAAGAAAGGATACTTTGTCGATAAAACCCATTTTATCAAAAAACTTGAAAATGTTCAGAATCCTGTATTTCTTCGTCCCCGAAGGTTTGGAAAATCTCTCTTCTGCTCAATGCTTCAGCACTATTATGACCTTCGGAATAAGGATAATTTTGAGGAACTCTTTGGCCATACCTGGATAGGACAGCACCCTACCGGAGATCAGAATAAATATATCGTTCTTCTCTTTGACTTTTCTGAAGTGCAGGTTGAAGATGGTCTTGCGGGAACAGAACGTAACTTTACTGAGTATTGTAACAACCTCCTCAATAACATGCGACTCTTGTACCCGGAATATCTCGGAGGTTTTCCCCCATTACATGTTCACACCCCGGTTGCAACGAATCTAAACAATTGGCTCACGTATCTCTGGATGTCAGGTGCCCCCCCTGTCTACATCATTATTGACGAATATGATAACTTTGTCAACCAACTTATCACGACTCATCAGGATCGCCTGTATCAGGAGATCACTACCGGAGACAGTTTTCTCAGATCTGTGTATAAAGTTTTGAAAGCAGGAAGGCGATCCGGGTCAGTGAAAAATATTTTCATCACCGGTGTGCTTCCGATTACCATCGATGACCTCAGTTCTGCTTACAACATCTCAACATTCCTCACGCTTGATCCCACCTTTGAGTCTATGCTCGGGTTTACCCAGAGTGAAGTTGATACCCTGATGGATACACTCTACCATGATTATGACCTTGATCCCTCGGTTCGTCTCCAGGTGGATGAAGTAGTAAAAAATATGTATAATGGGTATCATTTCGTAAGTCCCCATACTGCAGCAGTATATAACCCAACTATGCTCATGTTCTTCCTCAGGCAGTTTTGTGAGCAGAAGACAATCCCAGATGATCTCTTTGATCTGAATCTGCGAACCGATCTCTCGTGGATCAGAAGACTCACTGGAGGGAGTAATGAGAATACCAAAGAACTGGTCAGCCAGCTGACTACCCGTGAAACCATCTCAATTAACCGAAAATCCCTCGTTTCACAATTTAATGTGAGTGAATTTTTTGAACCTGTTTTTTACCCGGTGTCACTCTTTTATTTAGGCATCCTGACCAGGAAGGATGAATTTGAGCTCAGCTTCCCCAACCTTTCGATGAAAGAGATAGCGGTTGAATACTTTAATGAAATCTTTCGTATTGACCTCGGCCAGGAAAAATACAAAGAGATGATGCAGGGATTTGTGGACAATCCGGATCTTTTTAAACTCTTTTCAGATTATTGGCGGCTTTATGTCAGCCAGCTCCCTGAATCAGTCTTTGCCCAGATGAATGAGAATTTTTACCGTACTACGTTCTACGAGCTCTGCAGTAGGTATCTATCTCCCTGGTTCACCTGGAATGTGGAACGATCCTACCCTTCAGGTAAGAGTGACCTTGAGTTTGTCGGAAAGTATCATGAACGGTTTGCTTCTTTGCGATGGGTAATCGAGTTTAAATATTTTTCAAACACCGAGATGACCAGGCTGAAAACACCGATAGAACAATTTGAGGTACAGGAAGAAGATACCAGGCAGATTACAGGGTACGCCGAGGGGCTGATTCAGGAGTATCCGGAGGCCATGATCAGGGTATTTATAGTATATTGTTTCGGGAATCAAGGATTCCGGGTGTTTGAACTGACCGGAAATAGTATAGGGAAATTCCCGTGAACTTCTCTTTAAGATGAATCCAGGAACCCATATATCGGAAAAGCCTTGATAGATTTAGATAAGAATTTTTGGCTGATTCGTGATCAGGGTTCTGATATGTAGTTTTAGGAGAAGAAGAATAACACCTTCCGAGTCTGTGGGGATGTAGTCAATCCGTATTCACAGAAATGCTATGGGTGTGGTAAAAAAATTAGCAGAGAATAAGAGAGATCAGGTTTTCGGTTTTCAAAATTTTCTCTGAAACAAAAAACAATAATCCTCATTATCTAAAATTTCTTCCAATTTTATCGAATATCCAACTCATTAGTTCTGTAATATTTTTCAATACATCCGGATAATCAATGACCATCTCATGAGTAACTTCTCATCAATGAAGTACCCACATACAAACCCATGATAACCAAAAAAACCTATGAAACAACTCAATTCCCCTGAAAAGGACAGATACCAATGAAAAATAATATTCAATCTAATACTCTCGAACCTATATCCGAAACTGAGTCATCAACTCAAGATCAGGATCATCCCTCTTTGGATACCATTCTCTCAAAGTTCAGGCCTGTAGAAATATCTGATATCACTCATGCAACCTTGCAAAACCGGAAAGAATCAAAATACCTGCTCACCACACATCAGGCTCTCGATCTCCTCGGGCACCTTCCGGAAACGTACCAAATCTTTGAAGTAGATGGGAAGCAGGTTCAGACGTATTCAACAACATACTATGACTCTCCAGAGTTTCAGTTATACCTTGCCCATCATAACGGGCGAAAACCACGGTACAAAGTAAGAACCCGATCCTATATCGGTTCTGACCTCACGTTCCTGGAGGTAAAGGAGAAGAAAAACACCGGACGGACGATTAAGCACCGGCTTCAGACAGAGGGACTGGTCACCAGGCTGGGGTCAGATATTCGTGAATTTCTCTCGTCATGTTTCCCCTTTGATTATGCAGAGTATAAACCGGTGTTGATAAACGAATACAGAAGAATAACACTCGTATCCGCAGTTCATCCGGAACGGATCACTCTTGATATCGATCTGACATTTCGATCAGGTTCCACAGATATTCTGCTCCCGGATATTGTCATCGCTGAAATAAAGCGAAGTTCTGATCATACCAGCTCTCCTGCCCTTGAGTACCTGAATGTGATGCGATTACGACCGAGAGGATTTTCTAAATACTGCATCGGAATATCACTACTCTATGGCGATTTTGTGAAACATAACAACTTCCGGATGGTTCTGCGGATTCTGAATAAACTTACCAATGGAGGACCGGTACTATGTTAACCGATACCTATGGTCCGTTCCTTGCCGGAATTCTCATCAACCTTCTTGCAGCGGTAATCATCGCACGAGGGATCTATTATCCGAGAAAACGTGCCCAGGATTACATTTTTACATTCCTGGCATTCTCAACCGTCATATACCTGGTGATGGGTCTTTTTACATCAGTCGAACTCTCAATCGGAGTGGGGTTTGGCCTCTTTGCCTTGTTTTCTGTTCTCAGGTACCGGACCGATACCGTTCCCATCCGGGAGATGACCTATCTCTTTGTCATGGTTGCTCTGCCGATCATGAACTCGATCCTGTATAATAGCGGGGAGATTGTGAAATTATGCCTCTCTGACTTCGTGATCATTGCGGTGCTCTTCATTCTTGAACAGAAATGGGGATTCAGATATGAACAGAAGAAACTGATCAAGTATGAGAAGATTGATCTGATTCGTGCCGATGAACATGATCGGTTAATCGAAGATCTGAGAGATCGAACCGGACTTGCAATTACGCAGGTTGAAATTGTTGAGATCGATTTCATCCGGGATTCAGCGGACATCATAATTACCTATGAAGAGGGGGCTCAGGTCATTCAGAAAAAGAATCCGAATTCAGATAACAGACCGGTTGAGGAATCCCTTCCTCTTCATCTCTCTCCCGGAACCATAGAATAAATTTCGGATAGGGAATGTTGAAATTGCTTTATTCCAGCAAAATTCCTGAATGATAATGGAATGATTTATTGGCCATTCAACTCCTTTTCATGTTGCTGGAGTATTCTCTTCTTTAATTCCAAAATCTCCTCTTCAGAAATAACCCCATCGGTTTTCAAGTCATGTATTTTTCTCAGTTCGTCTGCAACCGAAGGGATTCTTTTACTTTCCTCATGTTCACTCCGTATCCTCATCTCATCTAGAAAACCGGATGCAATAATACCAGTTGGAAGGGCAATAATTCCAATTCCAAGTAACATCATCACGATAGTAAACATTTTTCCGATATGAGTGACGGGGTACACATCTCCATATCCGACCGTTGTCATGGTGACGACCGCCCACCAGAGAGCATTATCAAAATCCTCAAACTTTTCTGGTTGTGCTTCAGATTCAACGGTGTACATGACAAAGGTGGAGGAGATGAGAAAGGTGAAGAGAATAAGGATGATAGAGAAGATATAATCCTTTTTTTTCACGAGGACGGAGAAAATGACATCAACGGTACTATAATACCTCAGTAGTTTAAATATCCTGAAAATCCTGCATAATCTGCAGAACAGAACGACCTGTGGATGAAAGGGAAGAAAAAGTGCGACAT
>CAYWHV010000196.1:0-5208 GCA_964458045.1 uncultured Methanospirillum sp. | reverse complement strand
AAGCCTCATGAATCTCTTTTTGATGAATAACTCCCCAGAGTTCATTTCCAAGTGCAATGAGCGCCTGACTGTCATCTTCCTGATACGGCCAGGGTTTGTTTGCCACGGCAAGGATTGCAACGATGTGATCCCCATCAAAAACCGATATTTCAAGAAACCGGGAAATAGGAATATGACCTTCCGGATACCCCCTTCCCCTGGTATCCTTGGTATATGAGTTTACGATGAGAGGCTGTCTCTTTTTCAATACATCTGCCCAGAGGCCACAGTCCTCAACCCGGAACTTCATGCTTTTATCCTGAATCGTGCAGGATTCCAGTACTGACGGCGACCATGAATGAATGGTCACTTCAGTCTCCTCCGGGTTTAGAAGTCCTATGAATGAAAACCTGCTCTGCGTGATCGTCAGTGATGCTTCAATTGCATAATCGAGCAGTTCTTCCCGTGATCTGTCTGTGAATCTGTTTAATGTGAGGAGAGCGGAGAGCCGCTCTGCATGGAGCGTCACCTGTTCTTCAGCTTTTCGAAGGTCGGTAATATCAGAGAAGATAGAATAGACCTGAAACGGGTTTTTCTCCCCATCCCGGAAGAGGGGCGTTGCATGAACGAGAATCCACCGGTACTCATCCGTCTGGGGGTCAAAAATCCCTACTACCGTGTTACAGATCTTTTTTCCGGTCCGGAGAGCACGAATGGATGGTTGCTTATCTGTACAAACCGGGGTATTATTTTCATCAATGATGGTCCACCCCGAATCATCCAATGAACGTCCGATCAGCTGGTCATAGGGGACACCCAGAATTCGTCCAGCAGCAGGGTTTGCTTCGATTATGATTCCCTCACTATCCTGGTAGATGACCCCCTGTTCCATCGTCTCAAAGAGCATCAGGTGTCTTTTATCCTGGTCTATCAGGGCCCGTGCTGCCCGCTTACTGTGAACGATGGTTTTCACCTTCTGGGCAAGATCGGCAAACTGCGATCGAATCTCTCCCCCTTTCTGAACATATCCGTCAGCCCCCTGTTCAAATGAGGCAATAACCACCTCCTCTCTTCCCTTTCCGGTAAATATGATAAATGGCGTCTGATCTCCTTTTTCTCTGATAACAGAGAGGAGATCAAGACCGTTCATGACTTCCATTTTGTAATCTGCGATAATAGCATCGTACTGGGTGTTGGAAAGTTTCGTAAGGGCCTCTTCTCCGGATACCGCGGTATCAATCTCAAAAGAAAAACATGCCGTCAGATAATCACAGGTGGCATTCAGGACAACCTCTTCGTCATCGACGAGAAGTATCTTCAGATGGTCGGATGGTATCCGGGCAGGGGTGTACATGATCTCGTGTCCGGGAAATAAATGATGAGGTGTAGGTGTTGATATAATATGGAAGTTTCGTAATGATTTTCATAATCCAACGGATGTTTTCAGATTCCTGCAAAAAAACAGAATACAATCATCTTTTCAGAAAAGAATACACTCCCAGGATCTGTCTCCTATTGGTGCTGACCGATAAGGGTAAGTTTATGAATGAATAAATCAAGTATCAGCAGAGGATATATCATGGCAACCTATAGTGTTGAGGCCCAGGCAGCCTTTGATGAGGAAGGACCGGCAATACAGGCTCCTGTTCAGGCAACGTCACGAATCAGGACGAAAGGGGCAGGGACCATCCAGGTCGTTGAGTTCATCCTTGGCAACGAACTCTTTGCAATTGATCTCTTTGATACCAGGGAAGTGATTACCCAGACCGAAGTAACTCCACTCCCGAATACTCCTCCTTATCTGAAGGGTATCATTGATCTTCGGGGAATGATCACAACTATCATTGACCTGAAAGATCTCATGCATATCACCACCGAATCATCGGGAAAGAAAAAATCCCGGATAATTGTATTGGATCGATCGATAACTGAAAAACCAATCGGCATTCTTGTTGATGATGTCTTCTCTGTTACGACCTATGGCAATGAAGATATCGATAAGGAGAATACCTCATCACAGAAGACTCACCGGGACATCCTTGGGGTTATCAGGAAAAAGACGAAGATAACCGGTGAGAAGGATAAGAGCGGGCTGGTTGTCTGGCTTGACATCAGGACCATGATAGAAAAAATAGCATCAGAACTCTGAACCCCTACAATATTCATCATTTTTTCCAGGTTTTACGATCCGGAGCTGCTCTGAAATTCCCGTGTTCTAATTGAATACATGATGGATTTCCAGTTGATCATAGAATCCATACCATTGTCTTTGTGTTACTATTCAGCGCTCAACCTGACATTATTATATTTGTAACGATTCATCAATCATCTCCTCATGAGTTTCTCTCTATTTTTCACGCTGATTTTTTGAATCCTTTTCTCTACCTTACTGGGATAGTTCGGGGTCGCTCCGCTCCCGGCTCTTCCTCTCTCCCCTGTGAGTCATACTAAGGTATTACTGACGGTAGGACTGATGGCCTTCGAAATGATCGTGGGTCTCATTCTGGTGTGAAGGGTGGACTCCGGCGACAAGTTGACTCTCCATGCCGGTCGCCGTGGGCTCATTCTGGCGGATGAAAAACTTATCTCATTGTACCTCCTATATAAAAAGAGAAATGGCGAAACCAATAGAACTCGGACTGGTTCTTGAAGGTGAGGATGCCCTTGAGTTCCATCGGTATATCAAAAATCCAACAGATACACCGAAAGGAAGACAACTGCTTCAGGAAGCGTACGAGGAATCTAGGCATTATTCACTCAAATGAAAATACCCAAAGAAGAGCTTCGCTTCTCTATTTTATCTCCAGATCATGATCTTTCAGGATTCATCTGCTGTGAGAAGGACCTCGAAGACTTTCTGAAAGATTTTTCCAGTTCTTGATTTCGCTCTCGTAATAATTGAATTATCGATATTAAACAGGCGATGAGTTCGATAATGTTCGGATGAGATTTTTGGATATGTTCCTGTTCCTCATCACTAAATTCCATGGTAAAATCAGAATAATAAAGTTGCACTCATAATACCAAGAATTTTCGGTCAATTGAAGGCGAATCGGTAGTTGTGAATTACATGTGATTTATTTTATAACTCATATGGCTGAATAGAAACTTCTTTTTTATTGCATGGCATTACTGACGTGCATAACTGGATGGCATATTCTTATTATTATACTGTCTCAATAGAAATTGACCTCAAGTACTATCCCATTTATGGTGAACATTGTGATCATACGTCAATTCCTCAATGGACAAGAGAATCGCTGTATGAATCTGCATTATGTATCACCTGAATATTCTGGTTGCAGGCCAAAGATCGGGAAAGGTTATAGGGAGTCTTTACTGTGTGTGTGATGAGCGTCTTGGGGTACTTTTTCCCGCTCTTTGTTTTTTAGGACAGGATACATATGTCGACAGAGGGAAAGTCAGCTTATGAGCGAATGTATGCGACAATTGATCCCATGATTGAGTCTGTTTTTTGTTCCGCAGATGATTGTCAGATGAAGGGTGATTATGAAGTCGCAATCAGGCTTTACAAAGAAATTATTGAAAAAGAGCCGAACAACGGTCGGGCATTTCAGAGGGTTGCAGATTGCCTGGATCATATGGGAAACCATGCAGATGCACTGGTCTGGTATGACAAGGCATTGGAATCTGACCCATACAATGCAGAAGTCTGGTATAATAAAGGAATGACTCTTCGAAAGACCGGGTGTCAGGAAGAGGGGCTTTCATGTATCCAAAAAGGGATCTCCCTTGCCATGAGTGCTCCTTCCCCCCGGTACCGGGTATAGCGTGCAGGGCACATACCTCTTTTTTCTATGGTAATCCTCACTCTCTAACTCTCTCCTGAAAACAAATTATTCTCATAAATTTTGCAATGCATGGCAGATTTGAAATGCAAATCCTTATCCATCAGAGATAGATACTATTAGTCCGCCTCCAGTTCGACCTGCCAGGATATCTGTGTACATATTCCCATGCGCGCATGTAAAGGCGAATATGTGCATGGAAACAGGAAAGAGGGCCTGTTCCAGTCCATTCAGGATAAGTAACGCGAGCTTTGTCGTGATATGTTCCAAAGAATGCAGGAAACTGAAATGATTGCTCATGAAAAACGAATCGGATCTCCGTCTTTTTCTTCACCAAAACCACGCACATTTCCAAACAGGACATCCGAAGCTGTCATATCCGGACACCGGAATTATGCAGATTTTTCAGTGAGAACATTGAAAACCTGACATCTGTCTTTGGAAACTCGGGATATATAGGTCGATAGGGCTTTCCTATCACGGTATGTGCACCCGTGATAGCCTAAAGCATCCATAAGAGGGAATTTATGAAGTATGTTCAGACGACCTGCCCGTACTGCGGAACCGGATGTTCACTAAATCTGGTCGTAGACAAAGGGATTGTAACCGGAGTTGCACCCTATCAGCGTTCTCCGGTGAATGAAGGAAAACTATGTCCGAAAGGGACCTATGCCCACCAGTTTATCAACAGCCCTGATCGGCTGAAAAAACCACTCATCAAAAAAGATGGCAAATTTGTCGAGGCTTCATGGGATGAAGCACTCAAACTTGTTGCTGATAAGTTCAAGTCCTACAAGCCTGACGAGTGTGCCTGTCTTGCATCTGCCAGGGTTTCAAATGAAGACAATTATGCAATGATGAAGTTTGCCCGTGGAGTGTTCAAAACAAAGCACATCGATCACTGTGCCCGTCTCTGTCATGCATCCACGGTAGCAGGTCTTGCAAATATTTTCGGGTCAGGTGCAATGACAAATTCGATTGGTGATATCGCAGATTCAAAATGTGTGTTCATTATCGGGTCAAACACCTTTGAATGCCACCCGCTCATTGGTCGCCGGGTCATACAGGCACAAGCAAAAGGTGCAAAGGTCATTTATGCAGACCCCCGGTACACTCCGACCGGAAAACAGGCCGACCTGTATCTTCAGTTCAGGTCCGGTACAGATGTTGCTCTGATGAACGGAATGATGCAGGAGATCATCAGGAACGGCTGGGAAAATAAGGAGTTTATCCAAAACCGCTGCAATGGATTTGATGAACTCAGGAAAGAGGTCATGAAGGATGACTACGGCCTTCTGAATGTATCAAAGATAACCGGCGTTCCGGCTGATAAGATCAAAATTGCTGCAGAATGGTTTGCAAAATCCGGGGCGAGTGCAATTCTTTACTCCATGGGTATCACCCAGCACACCACCGGAGT
>CAYWHV010000195.1:0-5289 GCA_964458045.1 uncultured Methanospirillum sp. | reverse complement strand
GCAGTTTATTATGCATTGAAGGTATCAAGCGGGGTTATCTTCATGGACTCCAGTGATTCCTGCTTTGCATCTTCAAGATGAAGAGAACCTGCCTGGTACAGTACATCAATAATTCGCTGATAGTCCTTTTTCGGACCTACCACCAGGATCCTTTTCATCTTTTGGAGCATGGTATCACAGGACCTTTCCGGTTATCCAATCAACTGCAATGTCAACCCTGCTTGTTCCTTTTTTCAGAATATCCTCTGCTTCTATCTTTCCAGCCTCATGTATTTTGTCTATCTCCTGAGCGAGCTTTTCCATACCCTTACTCAGGTATCGTGATGCTTCTTCAGCCCCTCTGTTTTCCGCATCTTTTAGCATACTCCGTGCCCTGACCCGTGCATCATGAATCCGGGTTTCAGCCTCTTTACAGACAATATCACATTGCTCTTTCAGCTCTGTTTCTTTTCGTGATATCTGATCCAACAGTGAATGTTCTGTCTCCATACTCTTCCCCGTTTTACCTGACCCTGCCACAAATCCGGCCATCATGGTAACCTTTCATCACCCGGGATTTCGCCAATACGACAGATTAAAGACCGTATTTGCTCTTCATTCTCCGGGTCATACCATAACTCTCGGTATCTTCAAGATGCTTTTTACAGGGCGGACGGCTTGCGGCTTCGAGTATCCGATCCTCGCACCGCTTCATTGCAATCTGCTTGAGCTCGAGGATCTTTTTCATATCTGGTACAGCCATAACTATCACCCCGTATCATGTGTGACAGTGACCATTTACTATCACATATTATTTAAGGATAGTACTCTGAAGATTCATCAATCAAAACTCCGACACAAACCCGTACAAATTATCGAGTTTCGAACGGTTTTCAGTTTTTTCCCGGAACAGATAATATCACATATTGCAATAGTATATCAGGAAAATGACACCGTCTTCCAAACCAAAATCATCATCACCGGATCAAACCAACCCCGAGGGGCCGCTCTCTTTTGAGAAAGTCTGGCTCATGTTCCAGGAGACTGACAAGAAATTCCAGGATACAGATAGAAAATTCCAGGAGACTGACCAGAAGTTTAAGGAAACTGATAAAAAACTAAATAAACTGGAACGTTTATTCGTATCCCAATGGGGAAAACTCGTTGAATCCCTGGTTGAAGGAGATATAATTTCGATTCTCAATCAGCGTGGGATAGAAGTAACTGATACCATTAAACGCAGATCCGGGCGGCGTGATGGTGTTGATTACGAGTTTGATATCATCGCGATCAACGGAACTGAAATAGTAATCGTAGAAGTAAAAACCACCCTAAGACCTGAAGATATCAGAGATTTTTTGAAAAAACTAAAAAATGCGAAGACCTGGATGCCCGAATATACTGACAAGCGGGTGTTCGGTGCGGTTGCATTCATATCAGAAGATGCTGGTACTGCAGCAATGGCTGAGAAGAATGGGCTTTTCGTGATCCGTGCTACGGGTGACAGTGCCAGTATCGTAAATAATGATAATTTCGTTCCAAAGATCTGGTGACGTAATCTTTCAATGTGAGGGCAATATATGTTCAGGCGAATACTGTTTCCAACTGATTTTTCAGATTATGCACGGCGTGTCATGGACTGCATCGCAGATCTCCCCGGCGTTGAGGAGGTTGTGCTTGTTCATATCGTCGGTACAGATAAACCGGCTTCTTTGAGAGGAGATATCACATCAACTGCAAAGAACCGGATAGAGACTGAAGCATCCCTTTTAAAAAACCTGGGAGTTCAGTCCATAAAAACTGAAGTTCTGATTTCAGAGTCTGTTGCTGCCGGAATTGATGATGCAGCGGTCAGGAACAACTCGACTATTATTGTGATGGGGGCCAGAGGGAAGAGCATCATCAAAGGGCTTCATCTGGGAAGTGTCACCCACCGGGTGCTCCATGAATCAAATAAGAATCTGCTGATTATGCGAGGTCAGATTATTGAGACACTGTCCGGAGAGAAATTTCAGAAGTACTGTCCCCTGATCTTTTCACGAGTCCTGGTACCTATTGATCTTACTCCTGAATCATGGACTTCTGTTAAGCAGCTGGCGAAAATACCAGAAGTTGGGGAGATCATCATCACCTTTGTAATTTCACAGGGCGAGACAGAGCGGGAACTTGAACGGATCAGGACCCTGGCAGAACAGGAGATACAGAAGAGATCGAAAGAAATAGAGACGGCAGGAGCAGAGATCAGGCATCGGATCCTTGAAGGAGATCTTATAAGCCGGGTTCTTGATTATGCACAGGAAGCGGATGTATCCCTTATCAGTACATCACCCACAGAGAAGGGATTTTTCGCAGAGATGCTCCATGGAAGCTTTTCATGTGAACTCGCACGCCTGGCTACCAAACCAGTCCTTGTAATCAGAAGAACATAAGACATCTTTTCCGGCTACTTTCCTCTCTCTTTTCGTTCCATGTTCTGTTTCATGCGTTTTCTTCTAAAGAGATCTTCCCGCTCCCGCTCCTCAAGTCTGAACTCGATATACCGCATGGTCCGGACCAGTCGTGGGATGACAAGATGGTCAAGAGCATTCACTCTTCTTCTGGTTCTGTTCATCTCAAGCGAGATTCGGTCAGCCCTTCCTTCAAGTGATGCATAGGAGATGAGGGATTCAAGGACTGCTTCATACCGCAGGGCAGCCTCGTCAACCTGCCCGGATGTTCCACCCATGCTATATCCCCGCTGAGTCCGGAAATGCCCCTGACCAGGCAGATCTGGCAGGGAGATATCAGGAACCTGCACCCCCATAACCTGAGAAGAGATAACAGTGGGCTCCGGGATCTTTGTGCAGGCTGCAGCCAGTTCCTCCAGCCTGACCCATCCGGTCATGATCCCGGCCAGCTCAAGTGCGTCATAGGCACCCTCCAGCTGATCCCGGATTGAGACTGCCATGGTTTCAAGTTCTTTTGAAAGGCGTGCATGTTCAAGGACCAGGGCATCAAGTTTCTCCTGCAGGATATCCCTGCCTTTCCGGGCGATGAGCTCACGCCGTGACAGCCTGATTAATTCGAGCCTTGTTGGTCTGACCCCGGCTATAACGGCCCTTTGCATTCCATTATCTCCTCACCATGATAGTACATTTTGATAAACTCAGTGCTGATACGCTTGAGTTCGGCCTTTGGAAGTATTGACAACAGGTCCCATGCAAGGGTGAGCGTGTCATCAAAAGAACGATCCTCGTACGATGCCTGCCTGATAAAATCGTTCTCAAACCGTTCACAGAACCGGATATAGAGCTTGTCAAGCGGGGTCAGACCCTCTTCTCCCATAACTGCCACGAGACTTTTCAGCCTGACACCCCTGGCATATGCAGAGTAGAGCTGGTTTTTCACCTCGGCATGGTCAGCCCGTGTTCTGCCAGGGCCGATACCACCCTGCATGAGACGGGAAAGGCAGGGGAGCACATCAACAGGCGGGTAGATTCCTTTCCGGTGGAGATCCCGTGAGAGAACAATCTGGCCTTCGGTGATATAACCGGTCAGGTCAGGGACCGGATGGGTAATATCATCATCAGGCATGGTCAGGATAGGAATCTGGGTGATTGAACCTTCCCTCCCGCGAATACGTCCGGCACGTTCATAGAGAGATGCAAGATCGGTATAAATATACCCCGGATACCCCCGCCTTCCAGGAACCTCCTCCCTCGCTGCTGCAATCTCACGAAGCGCCTCACAGTAATTAGTGAGATCAGTCAGCACCACAAGGACATGCATACCCTTGTCAAAAGCCAGGTATTCAGCGGTGGTAAGGGCCAGCCGTGGGGTAATGATCCGTTCAATAGCCGGATCGTCTGCAAGGTTGAGGAAGAGGACCGTCCGCTCCAGTGCTCCGCTCTCTTCAAACTCCCTGATGAAGAAAGCAGACTCTTCATAGGTAATACCCATTGCAGCAAAGACGACCGCAAACTTCTCAGTCTGACCAGTCACCTTTGCCTGCCGTGCGATCTGTGAAGCCAGCAGGTTATGAGGAAGTCCTGCTCCGGAAAAGATGGGGAGTTTCTGGCCCCGGACCAGGGTATTCATGCCGTCAATGGATGAAATGCCGGTCTGGATGGAGTCACGGGGGTGTTCACGTGCTGACGGGTTTATCGGAGAGCCATAGATATCACGGATACATTCTGGAATGACCGGGCCGCCTCCGTCTATCGGTCGTGCACTGCCATCAAATGTCCGGCCAAGCATGTCAGATGACAGGGATATCTTCATCGGTTCTCCCCTGAACCTGACCTGTGTCTTCTCGGTATCCAGATCCCGCGTTCCCCTGAATACCTGTACCATGGCACGGGTTGTTGTCGTCTCAAGCACCTGGCCGATACGGACTTCACCGCCGGGAAGGGTGATCTCTGCTATCTCACCATACCCAATCCCCTCGACACCGTCCAGAACCATAAGGGGACCAACGACCTTTGATACTCCGGTGTAGGTTCGGAATCTCAAATCGGTCATGTACCCTCCCTGAGGTTTCTCATCGCTTCCGTATCACGGGCAATCCCTTCAAAGAGCGGCTCCTCTTCTTCAGGGGACGCAGAACCCATCCTGGCAAATGATTCAATGAGCGGAAGACCCCGGAGCCGTGAGACCGGGATCCCGGTTTCAAGAGCACGCTCTGCCTGGGCGAAGAATGTAAAGATGGCCTTTAACATGCGGTATTGTTTCTTCGGACCGGTAAAGGTGTCAAATTCATCAAAGGCATACTGCATCAGGTAACTCTCCCGAAGGATCTCGGCTTTTAAGAGGAGCAGGCGGTCAGATTCAGGAAGGGTTTCAGGACCGACCAGGCGGATGATCTCCTCCAGCTCATTTTCCCGCTGTAATATCTCCATCATCTCCTGCTTCATCCTGATAAAGTCCGGTCCGATATGCTCTTCCCACCATATCCCGGCGATGGTGCTGTACAGGGAGTAGGACATGAGCCAGTTGATTGCAGGAAAGTGCCGCTGATAGGCAAGGTCTGCATCAAGTGCCCAGAATACCTTGACAATCCGGAGGGTGTTCTGGGTGACCGGCTCTGAAAAGTCACCACCGGGTGGGGAGACCGCACCGATAACCGAGATGGATCCCTCATGATCTCCTGAGCCCAGGAGAGACACCCGACCGGCCCGTTCGTAAAAGTCAGCAAGTCGGGAACTCAGATATGCAGGATATCCCTCTTCTCCCGGCATCTCTTCAAGCCGGCCTGAAATCTCACGCATCGCCTCTGCCCATCGTGATGTGGAATCGGCCATGAGTGCAACATGGTACCCCATGTCCCGGTAA
>CAYWHV010000194.1:0-5306 GCA_964458045.1 uncultured Methanospirillum sp. | reverse complement strand
TGTATCCGGTTATTAGTGATTATGCAGCGTTCTTGCTCTCAAAGAATTATGGGAAGTAACTTATAACGGGTTATTCCAGAATGAGTTCTCTCCTTTGCATGGATTAAACAAGATGGTATTTGACATGTGTATGTATGTTATAGTCTCTAAAATTATTTCTTAACCGGGCTAAAAGAATATATGAAAATCTCAAATCCTTCCGGTTAATTCACCAGAACCCTATTTAATCTCAAATTTTTGGCCATGAACCTTATTTTCGGTTGAAAAGCAGGACAATATTTTAGCCGTGGGCAACTGAAAATCAAAACCGGAGTTGATGAGGTAATCAACTTATACCAGTTATTTCACTTGTAAGACTATTTATGAGATTGAAGAGCAAATATGCTCCGCATTCATCTGATATTTTCGAACATCAAGAAGTGTACCCTGGTCTTTTATCTTTTCAGCCAAATGATACAATTCCTTTGCAATATTCCCATTTATGTAGTCTTCCCCGCAGATATCACAAATTTCTGCAGGTACATCACGCATTACAAAAGTAAAATCATCTCGAGTTAGGAGAACAGAAGTCACACCCGGTTTTGTTTCACCCCTTTTACACATTACACATTTCATAGTTTCCTCCGAATTTTACCTGATTCAAAGTGATCTTCATCTGGTTCATATGCTGTAATAATAATTATTTCCTTTCCTATCTGATTAAATGCAGCGACAACATGAAGGAGCCGATCCTCAAAATCTCCATACAGAAGAGCACTCGGAAATGGATGATCATCTGGATAATATTCAATAATCTCTCCTGTTCGAATCACCATCTCAATTTCTTCTTCAGAAACGTTTCTGGAATACATCATTTCAAAAGCATGGCGACGAATTATGATCGTAAAATCTGTATTATTCCATTTTTCAAGAAAATGAAATGGTGTGTCATGTTCGTTCGTCATATTGTTATCTCAATCCACTCTCATATGTTATCAATTAAGAAATAACATAAGTTACGCTTCATTCATTTCAGTATACCATTCCGTTCTCTTTTTCTCACACATGCCAATGTAGCAATGAAACACATTCCAGGCTTCTTTCGGACAGCAGATGTAAAAGTCGGGTATGTGATCCCTTTGGTCCTGGTCATGTTCCTAACTCTCTCATCCGCTCTGTATGAGCGATAACATATGAAAAATTCGTAGCCGCTTTCCCAAACGCGACCATTTTCATATTCTGATCCTGCTCAAGCACTCCCCTGTCCTGCCACCATACCCCATTCCAGTACTGTTCCTCAAGTGCTGCCCACCGATTCTCTCTCTCCTCGAACGAATTATGGTCCATGCCCTGCACAGTCTCCCACATCCGGGCATCAGCATCATTTTTGAGCTGATACACGAGGTATTCCGGAGTTTTCCCAACCGGCACCATAACATAGGTCCCGGTCTGCCTCGATGCTTTTGTCCCCCACCAGGGCTTCCCCGGATTCCCAAGACATACCAGGACCTGATTTAAATCCGGGGCTGCAATGAATGAGTAGAGGGAACACACGTCTGGTCTGAACCGGTTAATCGTATTTGTACTGGAGGGATCATCACGGTGCCATTCCCAATCATACCACCAGCTGCAAGATTGAAGGACATACTGGTCAGCGATGGGCGAACTAAATCATTTCATTCTTATCATCCATTGATAAAGATGGTATCTCACTGCTATGGATGACTCACAGTACCAAATAGTGATGGTGAGCTTATAAGAACTCATATTACCCCGGAACACGAAGGGGAGTTCCATGTCTCTGCAGTTATTATGAGGCCAATCAACTGGTTTTGATCTAAATCTTTAATTAGAGAGATGTGGTATAGAAATACACTGATTTATGAGAACAGGATACACTAACAATACATACAGGAGGTCTATTGCATTATTTTAAGTCGCCTGAAGGGAGCACGTCATCTGATTCATCCTTCCGTACGATAGCGTCCGGTTTTCATATAAACAAAAAGAGTTATACATGTCCGGGATTTAAGTACACATGATACAGACCCAGGATCTCATAAAAACATGATTTCAATTCTCTATGCAGATGATAAAAAAGACCGTCTTCTCATAGGTAAACAAATCCTGGAGCAAAATGGCGAGTTTGCCGTCCATACCTGTACATCGGTACAGGAAGGCATGGAGAATATATACTCCCATGTTTATGATATTATCATATCCCGGTTTACAAAACCCGGCTTTGATGGAATTTCCTTTTTAAAAGCAGTCAGGAAGCTGTCAGGAGATATCCCGTTCATCCTCCTGGCAAATCCTGATAATGATCTGGCTCTCTATGAAGTGTACCAGAATGGTGCAGATATTTATCCCTGGAAAGAGGGGAATGAGGAGTTCAGGTTCTCGTTACTCGCTCTGAAGATCAGATCAGTGGTGCAGAAAGGGAAGAGAGAAATTCCCGTACATGATCTGAAATCCGAAGCAGACTCTCTCATGCACCGGGCGGCAATGCTCGGGATTCTCAATGAGATCATATCCGAGGTAAATAATGCTCAAAGTCTCTCGGATCTCCTGGAAAAGGTCCTTGAGAGGTCGATAACTCTCTTAAACTTTGATGGAGGAGGAATATATTTCGTTGACCCTGGTTCACGGACAGCCCATATTGTTCATGCACAAGACCTCCCGGCCCATTTCCTTGCTGAGGTTGATAATGTTTCAATCGATAAAGAGCCCTATAACACGATGTTTATAAAAAATCAGCCGCTTTTTATCGAAAATTACGCCCAGGTCAGCCCGGAGCGTTCACAAAAATATGGATTGTGCTCAATCGCCACGCTCCCTCTCATCTCAAAAGGGAAGGCCATCGGTGTGTTAAATATTGCCAGTATGAGGCGGTATCTCATCAGTGATGAGGAAAAGGAGACACTCATCTCAATAAGCAGGGAACTTGGCAGTGCGATTGAGCGGCTTTGTACCGAAGAAGAAAGAAAGAGGAATGCACAAAATATCAGAACCCTGTTTCATTCTATCGATGATATTGTCTTTGTTATCGATCTGAAAGGTGATATCATTGCAATGAATACCGCCGCGGAGCAGAGACTATCCTATGCAGGACAGGAACTCATCGGCAGGAGTATTCTTGACATTCTGGCCCCCGAAAAAAGAGAAGAAGCACTCATACTCTATAATAAACTGGTCGATGGAACCGGGAAGGATAATTCCATCCCAATCGTTGCAAAAGATGGAACCCGTATCGAGGTAGATACAAAAGTTACAAGGGGAAAGTGGAATGATCAGGACGTTCTCATCGGGGTGAGCAGGGATGTCACCGACCGCAGGCGGTTTGAAGACGCATTACAAAAGAGCGAACACCGTCTGAGTGAAGCGCAACATCTCGCAAAGACAGGCAGCTGGGAACTGGACATTCCTGCAAACCGTCTTTCATGGTCCGATGTCATCTTTGAAATATTTGAAATAGACCCCTTACAATTCGGTGCAACATATGAGGCTTTTTTAAATGCCATACATCCTGATGATCGGAAGGTAGTAGATGAGGCTTATTCTACTTCATTACGAGAAAAAACACCATACCAGATAGAGCATCGTCTGCTCATGCCGGATGGCAGGATAAAATATGTCCTGGAACGAGGTGAAACAAAGTATGATTCATCCGGAAAACCACTCTCATCCCTGGGAACTGTTCAGGATATTACCGAACAGAAGACCGCAGAACTTTCTCTGAAGGAGAAGGATCTACGGTACCGGGAGATTTTTGAAGGGAATTTTGACGGCTATGTAATGGTTGACCTTTCCGGGCGTGTTCTCGATGCAAACCAGGCATATTGTTCAATTGTTGGATATACTCTTGAAGAATTAAAGGCGCTGGATAGTTTTTATGTGATCACAGCGGAAAAATGGCGAACATGGGAACAAGAGGAGATCTGGAAAAAACGTCTCTTTGTTCATGGCTACTCAGGCCTGTTTGAGAAGGAATATATCAGGAAGAACGGGGAGATCTTCCCGGTTGAACTCCAGGCCTATGCCTCATATTCCCTTGACGGAACCCTGCAATACCTCTGGGCGGTTGTACGGGATATAACCGAACGAAAACAGGCAGAGGAAGAACGGGAATGTCTTATTTCAACGATTCAAAAAAGTAATGCAGAACTGAATGTCACCTATGAACAGTTATTGCAGACTGAGCAGGAACTGAAAAGTCAGAATGTAGCCCTGACATTATCCAGGGAGAGTTTCAGGGAGACGAACGAATACCTTGAAAACCTTATTGCATACGCAAATGTCCCGATCATCATCTGGGACCCCTCATTTCATATTAAAAGAGTAAACCGGTCTTTTGAACTCCTTATCGGGAGATCAGCAGAAGAGATGACAGGTCAGTCATTACGGGTCCTGTTTCCGCCAGATAAGGCTGACAGGACCATGAGGCTCTTACAGACCACTTTGGATGGTGTGCGATGGGAAACGACAGAGATAGACATTATGAGGATGGATGGAGCCATCCGGACCCTGCTCTGGAATTCTGCGACCCTTTATACTCCGGATGGTCAGACTCCCCTGGCAACTATCGCCCAGGGCTATGATGTTACTGAAAAAAACCGGCTTGAGCGTGAAAAAGACAGTGCATTAGAACAGATTCAAAATAATCTGGCCATCCTTGCAATTCTGAATGATGAGATACGAAATCCGCTCGCAATTATCATGGCTACAGCATCAATGCTTGATGATACAGATACTGCCAATCTCATCGATAATGAGGTGCACCGGATTGATCAGCTGGTCACTCAACTGGATCAGCGATGGCTCCAGTCTGAAAAAGTCCTGAATATGATCAGGAAACACTACAATATCACGGTTTCACAAAGAACAGCTGCAGCGTCAGTGAAACTGCATGGGAACGATACAAAAGATCAAATTTCTGCAGAAAAGTCTGGATCGTCTGAGAAAAAGAACGAGATACTCATTGAAGAAGTTCAGGCACAGCTCTATGCCATCCTCAACAGTATGGATGTTCTGGTATATGTTGCCGATATGGACACCTATGAGATACTATATGCAAATAACCGGTTAAAAGCGCATTTAGGACCATTAACCGGACAAAAATGTTACCAGTACATGCAAAACGGCCGGGATAGCCCGTGTCCTTTCTGCACCAATCATCTTCTGGTAGATGAAAACGGCCCGACAGGATTGTACCAATGGGAGTTTTATAGTCCTGTGACCGGGAGATGGTATGACTGCCGCGACCGGGCCATTCGGTGGAGCGACGGAAGAATTGTCAAAATGGAGATCGGGACAGATATAACCGCCCA
>CAYWHV010000193.1:3408-5311 GCA_964458045.1 uncultured Methanospirillum sp. | reverse complement strand
CATCGTGATGAAACGGGTCGTTCATGATGCATACCGACAGATTGAGGATAACCTGGAGAAATTTGCATTATTGAACGATCAGATACGAAATCCCCTCTCCATCATCATCGCTATTCTCGACATAAACGAAAGTGAACAATTACAGGATATTATGCCATATATTCGTGAAATCGATAGGATAATTGATCACCTTGATAGCGGGTATATTACTTCCTCCAAAATCCGCGGATTCTTAAAGAGGCACCATGAAATTGATTAAATCTTCATTCTTAATATTTATTCTCACCCTCTTGATATTCATCATCGGGATATCCCTGACTATGTCGTATAGTTATCTCTTGTTTCATACCTTTGCTGAGTTCTTCAGTATTATCATAGCCGGGGTAATATTTGTCATCACCTGGAACAGCCGGGATAAAATTGATAATGGATTTTTGATCTGTATCGGTATTGCATTCTTTTTTATCGGTTCTATCGATCTTCTGCATACCCTCGCGTTCAAAGGGATGAATATCTTTACCGGGTATGATGCAGACCTGCCAACCCAGCTCTGGATTGCAGCCAGGTATCTTGAGGCGGTTACTTTTCTTATCGCCCCTTTTTTGTTCGTCCGTCGGGTGAATGTCGGAATTACCTTCTGGGGTTTTCTTCTCGTGACCGCATCCCTCGTTACTCTGATATTCAGCGGATATTTTCCTGCCTGTTATATCGAAGGCTCCGGGCTTACGATGTTTAAAATCGTGAGTGAATATGTAATCTGCCTGATCCTCCTGGTTGCGATGGTTCTTCTTTCTCAAAAGAAGGCATATTTCTCACGTGATGTCCTCCTCCTCCTGTACGGGGCCCTCATCGCCACTATCTGTTCAGAGTTGGCATTTACGTCATATGTGAGTGTGTACGGGCCTGCAAATTACCTTGGTCATATCTTAAAGATAGTAGCATTTGCCCTGATTTATCAGGCGATTGTGGTCACCGGACTTCGGAGACCATTTGAGACGCTGTTTCGAAACCTCTCAAAAAGTGAAAAGAAGTACCGGGCATTGTTTGAGAACATGGATGAAGGCGTTGCGGTATGTGAACTCATACGTCATGAGAATGATATCACAGACTATCGGTTTATTGATGTAAACTTTCGATATGCAGCAATGATGGGACTGACTCCTGAAGACATTATTGGAAAGACCGGAACTGATATGTATGGAAATGCAGCTTCTCCCCCCCATCTCAAATACTACCGGACAGTGGCAGCATCCGGGGAAACAGTCCGTTTTAACGCCATTTATCAGCCAGAAATGAAATATTACACGGTTTCAGTCTTCATGGTAGATCCAGATCAATTAGCGACTGTAGTCTCTGATATTACCGCTCTGAAGATATCTGAAGATGCTCTTATCCGGGCGAATAAGAAATTACAACTCCTCACCCAGGTAACCAGGCATGACATCAATAATGATCTCTCTATCGCCTATGCCTCCATTGATCTCCTGAAAGGCATAATCCCGGACACCCCTGAAACCGATGAATACGTTGGCTATCTCCGCGAATCAATCGATGCTATCAATACAAAAATCGGGTTTACCAAAAATTATGAACAAATGGGAACGCAAAAGCCCTTATGGCAGTCAGTATCATCGATTGTCAAAAAGATTAGTGAAGATAATCCTCGTTTTTCATCCCTGAAGGTTCAGGACTCCCTCGGCGATATTGAGATATTTGCAGATATGATGCTTCCCAAAGTCTTTGCAAACCTCATGGACAATTCAATTCGGCATGGGAAAACCGTATCTACAATATCTCTCTCATATCAGGTCACCAGGGCCGGGTGCAGGATAGTCTATGAAGATGACGGGGTCGGAGTAAGTGATGAGGCAAAGGCCCGGATTTTTGAACCATCTTATAGCAA
>CAYWHV010000193.1:0-3308 GCA_964458045.1 uncultured Methanospirillum sp. | reverse complement strand
ACAATAAGCCATTCAAAGAACGGGTATATCTCCTTGTAGGCCTTTTCCGGAAGTTCCTTTTTCAGTATCTGAACGGTGGTGTCCAGGTTGGCAGGCCAGTACTCAATATAGAACCCATGAGCACGGTATGCCCGAAAAGCCCAGAGTGATGTCTGCACAAGAACGATCGGGTCATAACTATGAAAGATTGCCCCCATAAACCGAAGATAGTTCCTTGAGTTATTCTCCATCATCTCCATATTATTCATCCCGATAAGCCGGTCAACATCCGGTCTTCCAAGCATAATCCGGTTGAGTTCTTCAGCAATGGTATCAATTTTATCGTAGTATATCTCCGTTGCTTCTTCGGATGGCTGCTTTAACTCCTGTGCTGAAATAATGAGTTTTTCTTCGTTCACAAATAATCCCTCCTTCTTTTCTGTATCTTCATCATCTGCTTTTAAGGATTTATATCTTCCCTGAACCTGACTGACGGGTTTGCATGTCTTCATTTTCTGACCAGATGGCAGAATCGGGAAGGAGAAATCCAAATGTGGATCCGACTTCCGGGATACTCTCAACAAACATACTCCCCCCATGAGCCTCAACAATCTTCCTCGATATCACCAGTCCGAGCCCGATGCTGCGCTCTCCATCTTTTTTCTTTCTTGATGTCCCGGAGAATTCGGAGAACAACTTCTCCTGTTTCTCTTTGGATATCCCGGATCCATGATCCTTCACCATGATGACAATACCCTGATCGGTGCGTTCTCCCAGAATCTCGATCTCCCCCTGGTCAGGGGAGTACTCGATGGCATTATGAACAAGGTTTACCAGGACCTGCCCGATTTTTCCGGCATCAACGTGAAGAGTGGGCATCTCTCCCTCCGCCTTCCACGTGATCCGAATCTCTCTCCGCTCTGCAGAAAGCCCGGTTTTTCTGATGAGTTCCTGCATGAGCGTATCCCATGATACCCGGGCCGGATTTATGATAAGATGCCCTGATTCAATGATACTCACATCAAGAAAATCTGCGATAACCTGTTTCATATCAAGTGCAGATGAGATGATAGCCTCCAGAAATTCCCGGTGCTCGTCTGACAGGCTGTCCTGGAGATCTTCCATCAGAAAATCAGTATAGTTGAGGATGAGACTTAAAGGGCTGCGAAGGTCATGTGCAGCCATACCAAGAAACTGGTTTTTCATCGTGTTCAGTTCGGCCAGTTCCCTGTTTCTGACCTGCAACTCTCTGGTCAGGATTCCAAGTTCCCTGTTCAGTCCCAAAACTTCTTTAGACAACCGGTGCAGTTCTTCATTGTCACTATGTCCGAATATGAGATATCCGTCTTCCCTTTGGTATAGAGCGATGTACAATGTCCGGGGAAGATCATCAGGAGTCCTGATATTCATAATAGGGCTGATTTCACCGGTAGCCCAATCGGAGAGTAATGAATCATACCAGGACCCGGAGAGCAGAATCTCACGTACATGAACTCCGGTAAGATCCTGGTTCAGAAGGGTTTTGGCATAGGTATTTGCGTACCTGATTTCACCTGAAGGGTCGAGAATGAGAAGAAAAACCTGTGATTTATACTGGATATAGTCGAGGGATTTTCCGACAAACCATGGATCATCTCTCAGTTGTCCGGTCTTTATTGTCATATGCCTCAATAACCTCTTCCAGTTCAATAATATCGGAAATGTATCTGATATTCTCAAATCTGGACAGAAGCTGCACCCCTCCCCACCTGAATGCCTGTCCCCCGGCAAGTATCGGAATTGTGGGAAATGAGGTCCGGAGTTCGGTCAGGGCTGATAAGAGGTTTGGAATATTAAAATAAACACTCACCGATACCACGATGAGATCTGGTTTTTTCTTGTGAATCATGGAGATAAGATCCCGGACCGGGGTGTTTGCTCCAAGAAAGTGGGTGTTCCACCCATGCAGTTCAAACACGTCTGATACCATACGTGCCCCGATTTGATGGAACTCATCTGCGATACAGGCAATAATGACCGACTGGTCTATGTGTGGGGCGGAAAATGTGTCAACCTCCACCATGCTGAGCAGCCGCTCCGTTATTGCAGAAGCCAGGTGTTCAACAGCCACAGAAATCCGGTGATGTTCCCAGAGTTCTCCCAAATCATAGAGTGAACGCTGAAAAAGATTGATAAATAAATCCCTGACATCTATCCCGGAAGACATGAGATCCTGAACTATGATGGTACATGTAGTGCGATCTCCGGCAATAAGGGCGGTAAGATAATCCTGATAGATTTGAGAAGGTATTTTCTTATTCATGTAAAAATAATCGTTTTTATTCCAGGTATACGGGATTTTTCATCTCTGATATTAGGGTGGGTTGTATAAGAATGTATCTTACCTCTGTATGACAAAACTGAAGGGCTATTATCCCTTCAATCCCCCCTGATTCTGAATACATGGCAATTATGATAATATCTGAATCTCATGGTCATGCCTCATGAACGATACATAGTTTTATCGTTCTTGACCATTCCATATATCATATAGGATATATGCAGATATTGCTCATAGATGACAATGAAAAACTTTGCATACTCTATCAGAAACTTCTGACCCGTGGGGGACATGAAACCCGGATAGAAACCATTGCAAAGAATGCACTCGAAGCAATCCGGACGGCCCGGCCGGATCTTATTTTACTTGATATTATGATGGAGCCCGTATCCGGATGGGACGTCCTCGAGATGATACGAAGTACTCCTGATGTTGCTGAAATTCCTGTGATCATCCTGACCGGAAAAGTTCTGACTGCACAGGAAGCAGTGAAATATGGCATGATGATCGAGGGTTTTGTCATGAAACCACTCGAGCGGACCATGCTTTTAAAGGTTATCGACGATATCAAAGAAGTTATTGATGAGAGTGAGGAGCGGTATTCAAAAGCCATATCATCCGGCCTGTCTCCTGAAAAGGCAGCGGCATGTAGGGATGCAATAAAAAAGAATAATATTCTCCTGTTTCTTCGTGATAACCTGTCAAAACAGGAGCAGTTGCTGAAAAATGAAGCAGGTGATACCCTGGAAATTCTTCACAGTCTTGATGGTCTGAAGGAGATGATTGCAGCAGAATATCAGAAGATCCACCAGACCATGGAAAACTGTCCCTGATTTTTTTACTG
This sequence comes from uncultured Methanospirillum sp., assembly GCA_964458045.1. GTDB lineage: Archaea > Halobacteriota > Methanomicrobia > Methanomicrobiales > Methanospirillaceae > Methanospirillum. Next base: position 165 of record CAYWHV010000193.1, on the reverse strand, counting down.
CCCTTTTGACATCTGATCTGTCAGTTCTGCATACCGAATCCACGCGGTGTCAAACCGTGACATAAGCTCCGACACCTGGTCGGTCATATCACGAGCATATCCACTCTCCAGAGGCTTTCCTTCAGATATTTTCAGCAGCAGATCCTGGATGGGGGTTCTCATATC
>CAYWHV010000192.1:0-5388 GCA_964458045.1 uncultured Methanospirillum sp. | reverse complement strand
ATTTCTGTTAATCAGGATCTCCCCTTCATCCCTATAGCCTAATTCGGATGGGTTTTCATCTCCAATAAATAATGTTGGTGCCCCTTCTTGTAAGGAAGCAAAATAAATCCACAGGTCTCCATTATCATCTGGTCTGGCATAATTGATGGAAGCCTGGTCATTAAATGAGACTGCAGTAAATCCGGAATCTATCAATTCTGCAGATTCACCGTTATTTAATGTATCCAAAGCTGTTTTTACACGTATTATGTCAAAATCTCCAAGTCCTCTTACAACATCATACGATTGTTTTAGCGATTCTGCAGCGATTAAACCTTCCAATATCTTCTTCTGTCTATTTGCCTCATCAAACTTTTCTGGGTGTTTTTTAAACTCTTCAGCATTCCGTCCATACCTTGCTGCTGCATTAATGTATGTGGAATCTTTAACCCATTCGTTAATCACTTCTTTTTCTTCAATGGTAAGATCTTCCCGATAATGTGGGGGGATATCATCAGCCATTTTGTGTAATTTCCATAAAAATATTGATCGAAAAATCCATGTTTCTGATAATTATTTTACATTTAACCTGAAAAAACGTCATTTTGGTTATTGTCAGGATATAAGCAAAACCTCTCAGATAGACTATTCCCAATCAATATCACATACTCTCTCCCATAGGGCCCGTCTTCGATCCCTTCAACCAGATCCCAGATCCTGCTGTTCTCCCCGCCCTTGACAAGGGTGATACCCAGAACAACCGCTGCAACCGTATCGGTATCTCCCCCTAACTGTATCGCTTCTTTCAGCAATGTGCAGGGATCATCCCCATACCTGGTCAGAAGAAAGATCACGACTCCGAGAAAGATGCGGGATTCGGTATAGGGAACCCCATACGGTGCGTACTCACCAAGCAGAATTTCCCGGTCAGGAAAGAGAAGTCTGGCACACCAGTCACACCAGGATATGACATCCGGGTTTATTTTACGAACCTCCTCTCGTATGGCATTCCACAATTTTGGAAAGGAGGTGTCACAGTATATCCGTTCATGGGCAAGCAGAGCGATCGCCACGGTTGCTGCAATAGCATCTGGATGACCATGGGTGATTGATGAACTCAACACAGCCGATTTGATAACCGTCTTCCGGTCAGGAAAAAATCCCAGAGGCGGAGCCCGCATGGCAGCACCATCGGTTTTTCGCTCCCTCTTTTCATGGTCTAGGATACTGCCAAGGAATGAATCCGGGTCAGGTGAGGAGAGCATCTGTAACGTCTGCCGGGAGTACCCGGACCTGGGATCTCGTGCATATGCTTTAAGAAAAGATTTTGCCAGGATCAGAGGTGATATCTCCTCTCCGGACGCCATAATTTCTGCTATTGCCAGGGCCTGCTGGGTATCATCAGTGTATCGACCAGGAGAAAGACCGTCCGATGCTAATTTTTTTGTTGCATCCTGAAAAGACAGGTTTTCAAACGGTGCACCGCATGCATCACCAAGGGCAATCCCGAGAAGCATCCGTGCCCCGGTAGAATATGTATCGTTCAAAAAAATCAGGGGATTTTAGCGCACTTCAGGCACTCTTTATATCCCTTTTCCTTGATAAGTTTCAGAATTTCACGGGGGTTACCATGACATTTAAACTCCCCGTTAATCATGACATGTCCTTTATCCACATCAAGATAATCAAGGATATAACCGGTATGGGTGATGACGAGCCCACTATTCTTCCGGTTTACAAACCGCTGGTTCTTCTGAAGCAGTCGGGCGATGGATTCTCCCATGAGATGAATATTTTCAAGATCAACCCCGCTCTCCGGTTCATCAAGCATAATGAAATGCGGGTCCTGGATCATCATCTGCAATATTTCGCTCCGCTTGATCTCTCCCCCAGAAAATCCAAGGTTGATATCCCTGCCCAAGAACTCTTCCATGTTCATCTTTGTAACCGCTGCAGAGACATCCTCCGGTTTTTTATCCGGGCTGATGACATCAAGCATCTTGCCAAGTTTCAGACCTGGGATGGAGGGAGGTCGCTGGAACATGATACCCATACCAAGACGGGCCCGTTCATGAACCGGTAAATGAGTCACATCGACCCCGTTGAAGGTAATGGTGCCTTCTGTTATGGTGTATGCATCAAAACCCATGATACACATGAGCAGGGTGGATTTCCCAGATCCGTTCGGGCCCATCAGGACATGAGTCTCACCAGGTTCGATGTGGAGAGTGATTCCATACAAAATCTCCTTTCCACCGATTTCTGCATGCAGATCTACTATATGAAGCATATTGTACTGTACCTTTTTGAATTATTACGCCTGAATGCCTTCTTGCGGTATGGTTTCAGAGAAGTTGTTTTCCTGCTTCTGCTCCCGGCATACATTCATACACTTCAGTGATTTTGAGTATGAGAAGTGATTTAGCCGGCAGGTTTGGTTTTTTCTCCTGGATAATAGCTTTCATCTTCGCATGTTCCTCACCACTGGTCTTTACCGTAACATCGGCCTTTATCTGGTAACATCCCTTCGCCCCGGCACCATATACGTATAATGCTGCTTTTGGATTTTCGAGGACATTCGCGAGGGTTTTCTGCATGAAATTATCCCCTACCCAGATCGTCTCGTCATCGACTAAAAAGACTGAAGCCATGGGTGCAACATTCGGAATTCCTGACTTTGATGCGGTTGCAAGGGGAAATACCTTAATCGCTTCTAAGGCGGTCTTCATCTCAGGTGTCAGTGCAGTCATGGTACTTGAGTTTCTCTGGTATCATAAAAAGGTTCGGGTTTTATGTTTCGCTATTCATGGCAGCGGGGAAGATAACCCTGACCACCGCACCACCATCATTGGTAAGGGTCATGGTCCCGGATAGTTCCATCGCAAGGTTTTCAATAATGGTAAATCCGGAGGTTGCGCTTCCGGTTCTGATGAGGGATTCCGGAAAACCCCGACCACTGTCCTGAACCTGATAGATATACCAGTCTTCCTCACGCCGCAAAGAGAGCTCAATTCGTCCTGGCTGTCCTGGGGTAAAAGCATGCCTAATCGCGTTCAGGGTTACCTCTCCGGTGATGATACCCAGTATGGCTGCATTTTTTTCTCCGATGGCATCATCAATGGCACAGGATATGACAATCTCGATGTCCTGCATCTCCTCGGCAAAATCTTCGGTAATGCACCCGATGATTAGGCGGATGTATTTACACAGATGAACCCCGATTCCCCGTCCCCCGCCGGCTTCGTAGAGCTGGAGGACCGATTCAAGGAGGACCTTGCCATATCGCATGTCATGTTCAGGTTCAGCGGCAATGGAGAGGTGTTTCTGGCTGAGGACATTTCTGACGATCTGAAGGAGGGTAATATAAGTGTGCCGGACCTCCCTGGGTTCTATGCTCGTCTCTGGTATGGGCTCAATATCGTCCCGTGATTCCGGGCTGATGGTCCAGATGATAAGATCTTTGTCTCCGCTCTGAATTTCTCTGGCAACGATCCTGACCGGCTGCCAACCTGACCTGGTATCAGGCAGGTCGACCTGGTCTGCAATGGAGAGTCCTTCCCTGACCTGTTCGATGACATCCCTGCTGATAAGACCGCTCTCGCGAAGGTCTGCCCCGGTCTGTCCGAGTGGAGAGTATGATGATGCATAGGCCGATGCAGCATGGTTCATCTCCTGGATTCGGAGATCTGATGCGGTTGTGATAATTGCAGGGACCGGGTTTCGGGAGAAGAGATCATGGTACAGGCTGTCCCGGCTGAGTGAAAGGTCCTGTTGTTCATCGGCCCGGGACACACTCAGGATCATGCCGGCCATGCCTGATGGTTTGAAAAGTCTGACAAGGATCGGGCGGACCTGGCCATCCGGCAGGGTGACATGAAACCGGGCACTGCTTCCTCCACCGGCAAGAACCTGGGTTTTAAACTCATCAAACCGCTTCTGCTCCTGTTCAGGAAGCATATGGGTAAACAGAAGGCCGGTGACTGCCCCCTGATCATACCCCATGATCCGGGAGACTGAGGGGGTTACATATGAGATCTGGCCATCAGGACCGAGCAGCGCGATAAGTTCCTCGGTATGGGAGAGGAGCTGCAGGTATGTCTCCGGTGATAAGAGGCCATTGGTGGCGTCCGGGACCGGTTGACTGAGTATCCTGAGAATATATCCCTCCAGTCCGGAAAGTGAGAGCGGGCCTTTAAATGCCCCGCTGCCTATAAGGATTCCTTCTGCCGGGGACCGGTCCTTTACCTGGAGCCGGGTATAGATGACAAAGGACCTCTTTTCATTCAGACCTGCCTGGATGGTCTTTCTGACCGTATCACGTTCTTCCGGATGAATGAGATCTGGCAGGGAGATAAGGCCGGTGTCCACCAGTTCGGCGGGAGTATACCCGCACACATCCCTCGCTCCCTCGTCTGCATAGGTAATGGACAAAGCAGCATCAGCCTTTGCCCGAAACATCATACCGACTATTGTTACGTTATTTTCCATGGTCCCCCCGGACAGAACATGCTGGTGATCAGGTTTCCTGTGATGTATAATAAGAGGCGGGGTATAGTTTTATTGATCCGGGAGGTACACAAAGAAGGATTCATTGGTTGAAACCCGTGTATCTAAAAGATCAGTTCCCCCTGTTGCTTCTCCTGTCCCTGACCGTGATGCTGGTCATGGCCGGTGAGTCCATGCTCACTGCCGCTCTGCCGGAGATTGAACATGAATTCTCCGTTCCAGGCATCTATGAGTCATGGATTCTTCCGATTGTCCTGCTTGTCGGAGCGGCAGCTTCACCGTTTGTCGGGACGGCAGGGGACCGGTTCGGACATAAGCGGCTTCTCATCATCTGTCTGGTGATATATGCTGCCGGTCTTATCGGCGGGCTCTTTGCTTCAAATATTTGGCTATTACTCTTCAGCCGTGCCCTGCAGGGTGCAGGTATTGCCGCCTTTCCCCTGGGATATGCGATCATCAGGGAGCGGCTTTGTGAGACCGATGCAGATACGGGCATTGGGATTATCAGTGCCATGTATGGCGCCGGAACCTTCATCGGGGTGATCACCGGGTCATTTATTACCGGTCTTTTCTCATGGCGGGTGACCTACATGGTTTTGATCCCGGCGACCTGTATCCTTCTTCTTCTCATCTGGAAGTATATTGGAGATGATGATCCGGGGAAGGGGCATGGTTCCCTCGATTTTGCAGGATTCTTCTCTCTGCTCCTCTTCCTGCTCTTCTCACTGGGATTTTTTTCCCTGCCGTCAGAAGACCGGACCGGGATTTTTGGGCTGCTTGTCCTCGCCGGTGCCGTCCTCGGGATGCTGCTGTTTATCCGGATAGAGAGGCGGGCATCTCATCCCCTGGCAGATTTTCAGCTGATGAAAAGGCGCCCGGTTGCGGTGTTCATGGTGATCGGAT
>CAYWHV010000191.1:0-5406 GCA_964458045.1 uncultured Methanospirillum sp. | reverse complement strand
ATGGACCCAAGCAGACGGACGGCATGGGCAACCCTGACCCGGTCTGCTCCTCCACCAACATCCAGAAAGTTTGCAGGTCTGCCGCCCATCCGGTTGATGAGATCGACGGTTGCCATGGTAAGCCCGGCACCGTTGCCGATAACACCGATATTCCCGTCCAGTTCTACAAAAGAAAATCCATACGCTGCAGCCTGACGCTCTCGTTCCGAGAGATCACGGTTTTCTTTTATACCATGACGGGCCAGGGCATTATCATCAAGAATCAGCTTTGCATCTGCTGCAAAAAGACCATCAGGAGTCATGACCAGAGGGTTAATCTCAGCAAGCAGTGCATCCTGAGCCATGAAGACAGAATATAATTTCTGAATGATGGCTCCAATCTCCTTTGGTGCACCATTCAGGAGGTACCGGAGGGTGTAGCCGGGAACGGTAGAGAGAAGAGGATAAACAGTCGCTTTTCGTATTGCCGCAGGGTTTTTTTGTGCAACTTCTTCTATGTCCACTCCTCCTTCGGTTGTAAAGAGGATGACCGGCGCTTTTTGAGAGCGATCGATGGTAATGGAGAGATAGTACTCGTGTTGGATCTGAAGTTTCTCTTCGATGAGGATCTCTTCAACCGGAACGCCCTTTATGGTGGCCTGAAAGAGTTTTTCTGTTGTCTCACGGATTTGAGCGTTCTCTGCCATGAGAATGCCACCGGCTTTTCCCCTGCCAGCAACTTCAACCTGTGCTTTTACTGCAGCTTCCCGGATATCCGGACTTACAATAAAGTCGACTCCCTTTTGTACCTTTATACCCCGGGGAATCGGAATACCTGCTTTTTGTAGGATCTCCTTTGCTTCATACTCTTTCAGTTTCATGATGATCCACCCTCCGTGCCTAATTCCTGACCACGTTTCATTGCTTTCAGATTAAGATCTTCTGTTCCTTTTGGAACACTATCAAGGATGGCCTTTTCCAGAGCCGAACCGGAAATAACCGTTGTGGCGGTTGTCAAAGCACCAAGCATGATAATATTTGCTACAATCTCCCGGCCAAGATCTTTCTTTGCCGACAGGGTGGCAGGGATTCCCACCCAGGTACATGAAGGCCGGTCATGGACAAGATCTGAATCCAGAAGCATGACCGCATCATCCCGGGGGGTTTTCCCATATTTTTCAAATCCCTGCTGGCTCATGATAACATAGGTATCCGGATCCCTGACCTTTGGGAACAGAATTGGTTCATCATCGATGATGACCGCACTCATGGATGCTCCGCCTCTTGCCTCAGGCCCGTATACCTGTGTCTGGACTGCAAATTTGTTATCATAGAGTGCTGCTGCCCGACCGAGGATGACTGCCGAAAGGATAATTCCCTGTCCTCCAAACCCGGAGAACCGGACCTCATGCCTCATCTGGCACCCCCATTACCGGACGCCGCCTTCTTACAAACTCCCCGATCAGAAATGAATCAGCGGGAAGATCATCTCCAGGTGCGGCGGTCCGTTCCCATTTCTCTTTCAGGATTGCATGTGACTTCAGGTAGGTCATGTAATCCGTTGGATCACGATATTTATTGCGTCTGCCAAATGATGTCGGACATTGACACCGAACTTCTATGAGAGAGAATCCAGGAGTCTGAAGACCGGTCAGTACGGAATCGGTCAGTTGTTTCACATGGAATGATGTCCACCGTGCGACAAAATTAGCTCCGGCTGCAATGGCGAGTTCTGCCAGATCAAAGGGGGTTTCCTCGGCACCATACGGTGTTGTCGTAGAGGTCTTTCCGATGGGTGTTGTAGGACTTCCCTGACCGCCGGTCATTCCATAGATATGATTATTCATGCAGATAACGGTGATATCGATGTTTCTCCGACAGGCATGAATAAAGTGATTCCCGCCGATAGCAGCAAGGTCCCCATCCCCGGTAAATACCACCACATGCAGGGTTGGATTTGCCATCTTCACTCCGGTCGCAAATGCTATTGCACGGCCATGAGTGGTATGCAGTGAGTCAGTCAGAATATACCCGGGAGCACGGGATGAACATCCGATTCCGGATATAAATATTGTCTTTGTCTGGTCCCATCCGGTTTTTTCAACAGCCTCTAGGACACAGTTCATAATGGTTCCATTCCCACATCCGGCACAGTAGATATGGGGAAGCCGGTCTTCTCGGAGCCAGTCATCTCTCATGGATGACCTCCTGCAGCCCTGACTGCTTCTACCAGCTCTTCAGGAGTATGAAGATCTCCTCCGATTTTACTGACCGGGATGACCGGAACGCTGACATGACGCTCAATCTCCCTCGCCATCATGCCAAGATTCATTTCAGGAACAATAAAGGCCTTTACATTCGGGAACCGGGTGAGAAGATCCTCTGGAAACGGCCATACAATCCGGAGCTGCAGATATCCGGTATCAGGAGTCTTCAGCCGCTCTACCACTTCCCTGACGGTTCTGACCGGTGCGCCATAGCAGACAAACACATACTGAGCATCCTCATTCACGATTGTATAATCAGCAATGTCATGTCGTGCATCTTCAATCTTTGAGATAAGCCTTCTGACCAGGGATTCATGCAGTGCAGGATTTGTGGTGACCGGATACCCACGTTCATCATGAGTAAGACCGGTGACCGGAATGTGCCGTCCGGTTCCAAAGGCCGCAAATCCGGGAACACCATCCTCGCCGGCGGCAAAGGGAAGAGCATCTTCAGCAAGTGGTTTTGGCCGGATAATCTCCACACTATCCGGGATCTCGATCTTTTCACGCATATGACCGATTACCTCATCGGCCATGAGGAAAACAGGAGTTCTGAAACGGTCAGCCAGATTGAAGGCTTTCGCAGTCAGGTCAAAACATTCCTGAACACTTGACGGAGCAAGGGCAATGATACTATAGTCTCCATGAGAACCAAATTTCACCTGCATGATATCGCCCTGTGCCCCCATGGTTGGCTGACCAGTTGAGGGCCCCCCACGCTGAATATTCACCAGAACACACGGAGTCTCGGTCATGACTGCATACCCGATATTCTCCATCATCAGGGAAAAGCCGGGTCCGGATGTTGCGGTCATGGATCTGGCACCGGTCCATGCTGCCCCGATGATTGCGGCCATTGAGGCTATCTCATCCTCCATCTGGATGAAACAGGTCCCTTTTATCTTTGGCATCCGGGTGGCCATATGTTCAGCCACTTCAGTTGAGGGTGTTATCGGATATCCTCCAAAGAAGGTACATCCTGCTGCAAGCGCTCCTTCTGCACTTGCAATATTTCCCTGCATAAAAGCAATCCGGCTAATACTCAATCACCACTTTCATTGGTTCAAAGGGCTTTTCAGGCACCCACCGAATTGCCTGATCCGGACAGATTAATGCACACACACCACATAACCGTCGTCCGTACAATCCCTGGAGCCGGCAGTTCGGGCAGCGTTCCGGCTGATCAAGTTCAGGAACGTAAATCCCCCTGCGGTTTGGACGACTCCCCGGCCTGTAAATTTTATACGGGCAGACCATGGTGCACAGGTTGCATCCCTTGCACCGGGATTCGTCAATTTCAAGTTTCATGATTCAGATACATCGAAGATAATTTTTAATCCGCTGTACAAAATATAAGTCATTCATACATTCTTGATTTTGCTAATACATGTAGGTCTGATAACACTAAAAATAACTACCAGCAATGATAATTCTCCTTCGTTCAAACCCTGAATCACTGCTCTCTATGAAAGTCATGAGGGGCTGTCTTTAACATTTTTTAGTCGAGAACTGCTAATATCTTCGGTATACTGTCTTTCTCGGTCCAATACCCACAACAAAAATATACATAACCCCACTATCAATCATTAAAAGAAGACGGTATTCCCCTTCACGGACTGAATAAAGAACACTTCCCTTTCGGGTATGAATCTTCTTAAGTCGTTCACCAGGATTTGATTTTTGTGATAATTCCAAAAGTTTTTGATCAAATCCAGACAGAATGTTGACGGGGATATCTTTTGCTGCTCTTCTGGCCTGTGGAGTCCATTCAATTGAGTAACTCATCGGACCCCAAGATCCTGCATAACCTGATCATGAGGTATGGTCTTTCCTGCTTTGATGGCAGCGAATCCTTCTACCACCATATCTTCCTCTTCCTGGCTTAATTCATCCTCATCAAAACAAATCAATAGTTTTTCAATGACATCACCATATGTCTCTCCAGGCTTCATCAGCTGGTCCAATCGGGATTTAATTGTTGAAGGAACAGGGATGGACTCAATCATATGTACGTATCCGCTTTGTCGTATCATCAACTTTCTATTAATGCGGGTTTGTTCTTGTGATACAAGAACGAAAATTGAATGATGAAAATTATTTAGATCAGGATTTTCCAGATGGATACATACTCTCGAATACTTCATGTGCATGATCCTCGATCACGGCAAAGAGATCTCCACCATGTGCATCCATCGCAACCGTAAGTGGAAGTTGATCCAACTCAATTACCCAGACCGCTTCTGCCATTCCAAGTTCAGGATAATGAACTCCAGTAAGTTTCATCCGGGCTGCTGCAAGATTTGCGCACCCTCCGGTAAAGGCAAAATACACCGCCCTGCCTTTGAGTTGCTTTCGGACCTCTGCTGACATGCCCCCTTTCCCAATGATCCCCCTGATTCCGGCATCCAGCATGAATCCGGTCAGACGGTTCATCCTGGCAGAGGTCGTAGGGCCTGCAACAATGATCGAATTATTAGCTACAACCGGGCCACAGTGATAAACCACAGCCCCTTTCGGATCAAAGGGAAAGCCATCCTCCATGATCTTCAGATGGGCCTCATCGCGTGCGGTATAGACAGTTCCGGAGAGCGTTACCATCTCTCCTGCTTTAAGTGTGAGGACCTCATCACCCAGCGGGGCCTTCAGATGTCTCATAGAATTACCTCCACGGTTGCCCGCCGAGCAGCCCAGCACTGGATATTGACCGCAACAGGAAGGGAGGCCGTGTGACACCCGGCAGTTTTTACTTTAACGGCAAGGCAGGTAGTATCGCCCCCAAGCCCCATCGGACCAATTCCGAGCTGGTTCACCTGATCACAAATCTCCTGTTCATAAGGTGACATCATCTCCACCGGCTCAAGCAATGCCTCTTTTGCCAGGGATGCAGCGACATCAAAAGTTCCCCCGATCCCAACACCCAGAATAACCGGAGGACAGGGCCGCCCCCCTGCTTCCAGCATAGTTTCAACAACAAACCTTGGAATATTGCCCTTGTCTGATGGGTTCATCATCCGGATTCTGGATACGTTTTCTGATCCTGCTCCCTTGGGAAGGGCGGTGATGGTAAACCGGTCTCCGGTTTTCACATGGACCGGGGGCATGGAGAGGCCGGTGTTTGTTTTGGTATTTTCACGACTCAGGGGATCAACAAGGTTTGGCC
>CAYWHV010000190.1:4464-5465 GCA_964458045.1 uncultured Methanospirillum sp. | reverse complement strand
TGTTTAATTCGGCTTTGCCTGCCAGTGGGGAGGATAATTCCCGCACTGAACTTTTTACAACTGATTTTGATACAAAATCTGCCATTGTTCGTTTTCTCTCCTGTCACTGTGTGACACATACCTGTTGGGCAGGGGTATATGAGAGGCTGAAAAGAGTTGGGAAACGATGGGCAAATGATTGAAATAATCGGGTTTTAAGAGCGATGAAAGTCCCTTGTATAAAACGAGCAGAAAAACATACAAGTGGTTTAGGATGGGTCAACACGTTACTTTGCTGTTCTGGTTTTTTCCCGATAAGCAATTTGAGGACGCTTGATCATGAGATTATGAACACGAAATTCTGCATGAATCGCTATTTTTTAGTCATACGCCTTATACTAAAAATCCAGAGCAGTACAGAAAAGAGTACTTACTTTTTTATGAAGACTAACCCATATCAGTCTCAAAATGAAGTTTATACTGAATGGATTGAGGCATTCTTCTCTTCCAAAAAACCGAGGATCTCCTGAATATCCGGGACCGAGTGTATTGGATATATCTTAACAAAAACCACCGTCTTGCTTGCATCAACAATAATATTTGCCCGTTCAGAAAAACCGTTCTCTTCACGAAAGATAATATATTTTTAAGGTAAGGTTGAGAAACCATTGAATATAGAAGATCTTTTGCCGTAATCTTTAAATAGATACATGATCATTACTGCTATTAGGAAGAGGTATCGGGAGGAAGGACCATGACAGAGACGGTATTTGAACTGAGAAAATTCGTTGCTCCTGAATTCATCATCGGCGTGGATGCCCGCAGACTGGCAGGAAGGTATGCGAAAAATTTCGGTGCAAGTCATGTGTTTCTCGTTACCGGACCAAAACTCATCAAGGCCGGCTGGGTCAGTGATGTGACGGAAAGCCTGGAAAATGAGGGAATACAATATACCATCTTTCCTGATGTCTCCCCGAACCCTCGTGATTATGAAGTCATGAAGGGGGCAGAACTCTATACGA
>CAYWHV010000190.1:0-4454 GCA_964458045.1 uncultured Methanospirillum sp. | reverse complement strand
GTGCCAAGGGTATCGGGATTGTCGTTTCAAATGAGCAGCATATCCTTGAATTCGAGGGAGTGGACAATGTAAGAGTACCTGCTCCTCCCCTCATCTGTATCCCGACAACATCTGGCTCTGCAGCGGATGTCTCGCAGTTTGCAATTATCAATGATACCGAGAGAAAAGTAAAGATTGCAATCATCAGCAAAAAAATCGTGCCAGATATTTCACTCTGTGATCCGGTCCCCCTCACGTCTCTGACATCTGATCTGACGGCACATACCGGCATGGATGCCCTGGTTCACAGTATCGAAGCATATGTATCGAATGCATCATCACCGGTGACGGACATACAGGCACTTGAATCAATCCGTCTGATCAGTGCCTATCTGCCCCTTGCATATCATAATCCTGACCATATCGGGTACCGGTATAAAACAATGCTTGGCAGCCTGCTCGCCGGACTCGCGTTCTCAAATGCAAGTCTTGGTGCTGTCCATGCCATGGCACACAGCCTGGGTGGACTCTCAGATCTTCCCCATGGCGAATGTAATGCCCTGCTCCTTGAATCAGTCATTGATTACAACTTTGAGGTATGCCCGGAGCGGTATGAAACGATTGCGCAGACAATGAATGTTGACTGTTCATCCCACAACCCGCAGGAGATAAAACAGAAGCTATTATCAGCTCTTCAGGCACTGAGAACTGAGCTTGGTATAACCGAACGGCTCGGAGATCTCGGAGTCTCCAAAGATGATATAGCAGACCTTGCAAATTCTGCCATGAGAGATCCCTGTCTTGCGACAAATCCGAGAAAACCGAGCGTGAGCGATCTGGAACATATATATGAAGGAGCACTCTGAAGAATCACCCGACTGGGATGACCAGCGGATGAAGATCATTGGCCTTGGTGAATCGTCGATACGGAAAAGTTACTACCCTGAACTTCAGCAGCGCCTCCAGGAGTTAGAACAGAGCAATGCAGACCTTCTTGATGCGATAGAAGAGATTCAGCAGAAGGAAGAAGAACTCAGACAGAATTATGATGAACAAAGAAATATTCAGTCTGCCCTGGATCTTGCCAGAAAAAAATTAAATCTCTTAAACTCCCTCACCTTTCAGGACATCCAAAATGCTCTCTTTTCATTAAGCGGATATCTGACCCTGACAAAAGAAGCGATATCCGGAGAGCCCGTGCAGATGTATCTTGAAAAATCCCTCTCCCAGATGCAGAAGATTGAGCGGGTTTTACATATCGCAAAGCAGTACCAGAACATGGGCATTCATCCACCAAAATGGCAGAATGTCATGGAGGTCTATGTTTTTGCCGTTTCTCATCTTGACATGTCAGCGTATGAACGAAACATATCCCTTGAAGGTCTTGAAATCTTTGCAGATCCCTTGCTTGAAGATGCTTTTTTTTACCTGCTTGAAAACATCAAATATCACAGCGTGCATGCAACCGGGTACCAGTTTTATTATGAATCCTCTGAAAACGAAATCAGCCTGATCCTCGAGGACAATGGGATTGGGATCGAATCTGACCGGAAAGATAAAGTATTTGAACGCAGAACCGGGCTCGTTGGGGGAATCGGACTATTCCTGGTACGGGAGATTCTGTCAATTACCGATATGACAATTTGTGAAAATGGCGAGCCAGGGAAAGGAGCCCGTTTTAAGATAACTGTTCCCCGGGGAGTCTGCCGGATGAAAGAGATTTCGTGATTCGTTTCATTCACTATCCGAATATGTCAGGAATATTCCCTATTTTTAACCGGTTGATATGAACTCACTTCTCATTTTTGGAGGGATCCTTGTATACATCCTTATCCTGACCGTCAGATTCAGGATCTCTCCTTTTGTAACGCTCATTTCTGCAGCATGTATCTATGGGGTGCTTGAAGGAAACGATCCGGCTGCTTTGTATCAGGTTATCATTATTGGAGCAGCTAAAATATTCCAGATTCTAGCGATTATGGTCTTTTGTGGAGTCTGTATCGCCCATATGCTCCGGCGGTCAGGATATATTGACACCATCGTGGATGATATCTCCCACATCATGAAAAATCCGGCAGACACTGCAGGCATAGGAGGATTTATCCTGTCTCTCCCGCTCATGTGTTGCAATACTGCCTTTGTTCTCATTGCACCGGTCATAGAACAGACAGTTGGAAAAAAGTCGGCAGCCCCTTACTTATATATTGCAGCAATTGCGTCGATAATATCCTTTGTTCTGATATATCCATCGCCTGCGGTTGTTCCGGTCATAGTCACCCTTCTGCCCTCTCTTGCAGATCCCTGGGCCCTTGATCTGGTCCTCATACCTGTTGCCGGAATAATGCTCATTCTGCTGCTTTTCTGTGCACGAAGAAAGACCAGGGATATGGAACTTGCAGAAAGAGTATGCAGACCAACCCATTCACGGATAAAAGCATGGGCTCCGGTGATTACTCCCTTTCTGCTGGCAGGACTCGGACTCCTGATTCCGGCCATCTCTTTTTTTTCAATCATATCCGTCGCCCTCTTTTGCGGTCTGCTCGTTGCCATGGTAACCGTCGGAAAAGACGCACGGGATATCGGAATTCATGACGGAACAAAATATGCCGGGCTTATCATGTTTGATCTCTGCGGGGCCGGAGCATTCGGAGCAGTCATCGCCACAGGTTCATTCCCATCAGAAGTCTTCAGTCTTGTATCTGGTGCCATTCCTGCACTCTTTCTGCCATTTATTCTCGCTGCAGCACTCCAGGCAGCGTCCGGATCCCGGGTCGTATCGGCTGCCACAACGGCGCAGATCCTGGCAAAGGCCACTGATTTTCCGGACCTGCAGCCGACTGCCCTGGTCCTGATGATCGCCGGGGGATCATGCATGGTATCGTTCGTAAGCGATCCGTACTTCTGGCTGGTAAAACGATTCACCGGAGATGAAACCGCGGGAGTAATCCATAATTACACCCTCCCCCTGGCAGGAATCGGCCTCCTTATCGGGTTTGCCGGCGTCCTTGTTCAGGTCATATCAGGGTATCTGTAACCTGAATGGGTAGGTTTATGCACCGGTCCCGTTCCAGACCAGGTGCTCAAGGAGTATCCTGACACCGATAAGAATCAGAATAATACCACCCAGGATATCTACCCGCTTTCCAAGAATGTGTCCGACTTTTCCCCCGGAGTATACACCACCGACAGAAAATATCGCAGATATCAGACCGATGATAAGGGCCGGAATGAGCGGTACGATGTGTAGAAATGAGAAACTCAGGCCTACCGCAAGAGCATCAATACTGGTCGCTACAGCAAGGATGAGAACGGCAACAAGATTGAACACATCCGGCGCTTCTTCTTCATGCCCGTCTTTAATCCCGTCAAGGACCATTTTACCGCCGATGATGAAAAGAAGCCCGGCTGCAACCCAGTGATCATACGCAGCGATGGCATCAGCAAATCCAGAGCCAAGGAGCCACCCAAGCAGAGTCATGCCACCCTGAAATCCCCCAAAGAAAAGTGCCAGGATGAGGGCCGCCCGTATCCGGGATGTCTTCTGATGTGCACCGACCGCAAAGGAAACGGCAAGACAGTCCATTGCAAGGCCGATACCGATGAGAACAGAGGTGAAAATCAAATCCATGATCTCAGGTATTGTTGGTGGTTATGAGGAAAGAGAGTATCCGAGTTTCTCATGAGCCGGTAACAATAGCCATTTCCATAGAGGAATATATCTGATAACACCAGAATAGCCAAACCACTCCTCCTGTTGTTCACCCTCTTCATACATGGTCAACATGACAAGGTTGGAGCATTTTAGATCATATGCTCCCTTTAGAAGGGCACGTACCTCTCTTTCTTTCGTGTTTGTATCATCCATTTTTGTACATACCTGAACAAGAGCGATAATTTTGTGATATACACGGACGACAAAATCTATCTCTTCCTGTTGAGCATTTTTCCAATAATAAAAATTAATCAGGCCGGATAACTCATCTTTCTTGAGTGAAACTGCAACAATATTCTCCAGAAGTCGTCCACTATTTCTCGATGAGGAAAACCCTTTCGCTGTAATAAAACCATTATCAATGCAGTAAATTTTCTTATGAGAAGAAACCTGTTCTTTAAATTTAAAAGAAAACCGGGGTACAGAGAAAAATAAGAACGTCTGTTCCAGATAATCCAGATATTTTTTTACGGTCTTATCACTTTTACACCCGGAAATTTTTGTAAGGCTGTGAACAGAGTATTCATTTGATATTGTACTACACAGATAATGGGCGAGGTCACCCAAACCCTGGGGATAGCCGATATTGTATCTTCTGATAATATCTTTGTAGATTATCGCATCAAAAAGGCGGATGAGATAATCTTTTTTGTCAATAAAGGCTAAAAGAGGTTCTGGAAAACCCCCTGTCAGGGAATACTCCTCCAGGGATTCACGATATTCTGCCTCTGTCAGGTCTTTATTTTTCATTTGCAGAAATTCC
>CAYWHV010000189.1:0-5480 GCA_964458045.1 uncultured Methanospirillum sp. | reverse complement strand
CTAAATTACTTAAAAATGGAACCAGAATATAGCCATCCTGATTTACAATTACCTGGCCATTATATCCTTGGATACAACCAGGCCCGCTTTTCATCATTGAACTCTCAGGATCTGTAGTGTTTGCTAGGCTTTGTTCATCAGGGTTCTTTGAAGGTTTTTTAGGTCTTCTGCCTCGTTTTCTTTTCCCAGACTCTATCTCCTCCTCCTCCCTTTGAAGGATCTTTTCTTCTTGTTTTCGGGATTTTTCATTATGTTCTGCATCAAGTCGCTCTTTTGCCGCAATAAATCGTTTCATCCTTCTTGAGTGAGTTTTCAAATCATCTGGAACCTCGTTACCTGTTTTTTCAGGGCCATAAAGATGATCTTCAACTTCATCTTTCTCTTGAACTTCCTTTAAATATTTTTGAATTTCTCCCTCTATCTTTTCATATGGCATGTTCGATCCAAGTGAAGCATTCGCCTTCATTTTTGTTCCATCCAAGGCGAGAAGGACGTTATTGATTAATCCTGCTTCATTGAGGAGAGTCAATACAGGAATGAAGAGTTGTCCAATAAAAGAACTGTTTTTCTTGATAAAACGTGAAATTGTTGAGTGATCCGGGAGAGAATTACGTGTCACAATTCTAAATCCTACATCATATCGGCATTTATTCTCTATTTGACGACTTGAACGAACTCCATGAAAATAAGAGTAAATGATCAAACCCGTCATGATTTCGGGATGATAAAATGCTGCACCTTGGCCATCTTCCCGATATTCATTATATAATGGGGATAAGTCTAGAATTGAGAGTAAATCGATGAGTATATGACAGAAATCATCATTCGGAACCCAGTCTCTAATATCCTCAGGGAGAAGGTAAAGTTGTTCAAAATCCCGACCTATCGTATGATACATCGAGTATATGTTGGACGTACTAAGGTAAAGTACTTTTGATTGACCTTAGCATAAAAATATTGTGGGGGATTCTGAGTTGTGCAACACCCTCTTTATCTCAAAATTTTGAGATGCCAGTGATGGAGGGCATTTGTAATTGTTCTCACAATAAATCTGATCTTAAGCATCAGCAAAAATTGTATATTATTAAATTTTTGTAAGTTAAAAAATAAATAAGTAAATCTGGTTTTAATTAGTAATAATGAAAAATTACCCGCGTATATCAAACATTTTCTCTTAAGATGCTGGGAGTATACTTACAGCAAATCAAGTCTTATTCATTTCGACAGAGAGAATCTCTTGGATGCCTATATTTGGTCTTTTTTTAAGTAATGTCGATTTTATGGTTATATTAAGTAATTTGAACTAAATATATGCGTTTTTTAGTTCCTTCTTCCACCTTCCTTATCCTATTTATTCG
The DNA here is from genome assembly GCA_964458045.1 of uncultured Methanospirillum sp. Lineage (GTDB taxonomy): Archaea > Halobacteriota > Methanomicrobia > Methanomicrobiales > Methanospirillaceae > Methanospirillum. The sequence goes on along the minus strand of CAYWHV010000189.1, from coordinate 4,122 downwards.
GTAAATTCCGAAATTGTCGAGCATTTGGTATAAAACAGGATTTTCACATTCGAAAAGAGAATTAAGAGTTACCGTGCCGGCATGTGAAAAGATAATCCGTTGTGATGAGCGAAGAGGAAAAACCTTAATCTGAAAAAAAAGGAATTATTTTGTCACCCTGATCATCTCATTCATTACACCCATTCCTCCGGAATTTTTCTTATATGTACGTAATGAGACTGTGTAGATTCCTGGTCGGGTGTTGGTGTGTGTTGGATTCCTGTCTAATGAAACTACGCCATCACCAAATTGCCAATACCCGATCCTTCAGGTTTTTCATATCCTTATATGAAGGTTTCTTCTTATTATGAAGGTCACCCGACGGTGCTCGTCGGAAAGTGACGCCGAAAAAAATCGGCTATGATTTTTGATTGGAATTGCATTCTTGATCAGGAATACTGATTCTTACTTAGTTGGATATCAGGTCCGGAAGCTGTCTTGCATGCAATATAATTCACAACTTTTAACCGTTCAAAAATTCATGTAATCTATGAGATTTACTAAATTAAATATTTTTTATAAAATATTTCTATTTTTAATCGTTATTAGTATCGTATTACCGGATCTGGGAATTGCAGATTTTCCTTCTTCTCATATGGAGGATCTAACAACTGCAAATATTGGTTCCCCTTCAATTTTTAATGCGGATTCCACTATTTTACCATTATCAAATCGTATTACTGATACATCCTCAAAAGATTATTCTGGTTTATCTACAATTTCCCCTGTTATTTCTCCTCCTGGATACCGGGAACATGATAACTGCCATGATGTCGGGATAATCCCTTCACGTGGTGATATTGCATCATTGAATAATAATTCCTCTTTTTTTGAAAAGGGAACTACTCTTGGAATTCAATCCACGAATTGGGATTGTTCAATGTGCCAATATATTGAGGTAAATAGTGAGATTAAAGATCAAGACAGTAATAATACGATTGATGTTGATTATTGGTCAGGAGATTTGTTTACTAAAAACGGGTATAAATTACTGGGAACGAGACTAATTTTTTATAGATTGTCATTAGAATCAGATGAAAAAATCGAAGTATATAATGAATATAATTCCCTTATTGGTGTCATAGATTCCAGTATGAATACTACTAGTGGGAAGGTTTTTATTTCTGACGATTATAAAGGGAAAAAATTAAACCTCAAACTGGTTCCCTCTCGTGGTCCATATTCTGGTCGTAAGTTTTTCATATCCAAAATACATGCCTTTATTGAGAATACACATGATTATGAAATAAATAAAGTACATATCACGGAGAAGGATACAAACAAGGGAGAGGACGATTTCTATTATCCTATACATTTTCAGGATGATACCTTATCCATGAATCTGTTTTTTTCTTCTCTTAATCTGATGCCTGGGGATCACTTAAGAATATACAATAATTATATGGAAAGAAAGTATGATTTCGTCTCTGGCATGAATACGGATAGAATTTATGTTACTGATTTTATTACTGGTAATATTGTTTTTCTAAAACTCATTAAAGCACCAGAAAATAAGGGTAAACGTGATAGTACATTCTCGATATACCGGATTGATTATAAACGGGGCTATAATAGTCCCAAACCAGACCCCGATCCGATAACAATTTCGATTAACTCTATTCCATCAGGGGCGACTGTATATGTCAATTCAATACTCAAAGGAACAACTCCCCTTGTAATATCAGATATTCCGGCAGGGAATCATACCTTCAGCATTAAAAAAATTGGTTATAACACCTGGACTGATAATATTGCCGTGAGTGAGGGAGAAACAACTTCAATAAATGCTTCATTAGTACCGATTGAAAAAACAGGTTTCATCTATGCTCTCTCGAATCCGGCAGGAGCAGAAATATTTATCGATGGTATCACATCCGGAAAAAAGACTAATTCTTTTATCCCTGATGTTCCGGTTGGATATCACACGGTTCTTTTTAATAAAACCGGGTATCGTGACTTCTACAATATTGCAAGTGTATCAAAGGGATTCCCGGTGACTGTGAGAGCATTCCTCATTCCGATATAATCATATTTTTCTTAAGTATTAGCAAAATTTACCGCTTCTTGTCAGACTTTACATCCCTAATTGATGATAATTATCATCTCTTGTGCACGGGAATATCTTTCAAGTGGAGCACATCTGGAGTCCTTTGCCTCCTCAAGCACTTTGAAGAACTCCATATTGAGTCCATCGCGCTTCAATTTGAAAATTTTATAGCCGTTCTGTGAGAGTTTGATCTTCTTTTTGGTATTGATCAGCGTTCAATTGAATTCGCTTTAATCAACAACAATATTCGCAAGTACATTCCCTGTCACATCCGGCAAAGATTCCCAAGAGGATATAATACCCCCTTCACCAGAATTTCAGGGATACCCGATTCGCTGAATATTCATCTGGTCAAAGTGTTTATCCCCTGATAATACCGAAAGCCCGTGGACCTGAGCAGTAGCTCCAATACATGCATCAGCCAATGAGATACCCGGTTTTTTAATTATCCCTGCCACAAGGGAAATGCTCTCATCAATTGGGAGAGTTTTCATTCGGGAATTCATTATCTGTCCAATTCTCTGTTCTGCAATAGTATGTCCCTCTTGCTGAATGTACAAATACATAATTTCCGTGAGTACTACTGTTGGAATAAACCCTGAACAATCGTTATCGTCAACTGCTCGCATATAGTCTCTGACTATCTCCCACCCTGGTTGTCGTTCGAACATGGTGATGAAGGCATGTGTGTCGAAAAGCAGATCCGGCATTAAATCTCCCCTTCTTCCTCTCTCATCTCCTGAAGTTTCTGTAATAACCCCTTCCCCTCATCGATCCCGGAAAGATCGGAGAGACGGACCAGGGGCCTGATATGAATGCCATCTGCATCATCCGTGAGTATAATCGTTGAACCTCCTTCGAGATTCCATTTTTTTCGGAATACTGCAGGTATGACGATCTGTCCTTTTTCTGATATTTTTACAAGTGTCATACTTTTCCTGATGTATCTCCCTGATTGCTGATAATCATTGCCTCCAGATACAACAATACATACAGTGGGAATGGTGAAAAAAGGATAATGGATACAGAAAACAAATCCGAAAATGTACCTCATTATGAAAAAAGCCTATCCCAAGGAATAAACGAAGAGCGAATAAAAACGTAAATAAAAAAATTATGCGGTAGATCTGGCCTTGATCTTTTTGAGCCTGAATAACTCTTCACGCTCCATTTCATCAAGCCGCATCTTGATAAAGTCCCGTGCTTCGGAAAGTTCTGGTATAACCTTGAACTCCAGAGCATTGACACGACGCTTGGTGGATTCAATCTCATCAAGCAGACGTTTCATCGTGGTCTCTATCTCTGCACTTTTAATGATAGCCTCAACAAGGTCTTCAAAGGCAGCAGCAGTATCATCGATGACCGGGGTGGTACCGATAACTCCGTATCCACGGTCTGCAATTCCTTTTCTGACTTTGGTTGATTCAATCTCCGGAACCACAACACCCATGATATTTTTGCTCTTGAGGGTGATATCCGGGTTTTCCCGGACAGAAAATGCGGCTGCTTTCACACCAATTGAACCTTCAATGGTGTTTGCGATAGCCATCATTTCCTGTGCCCGGCCGTAATTTTCCATGAGAGCACCCCTGGAGTTCTTCGCCTCCTCAAGAACTTTGAAAAACTCCAGAATGAGTCCATCGCGCTTCATCTTGAGGATTTTATAGCCGTTCTGTGAGAGTTTAATCTTCCGTTTCGTATCGATTAACTCAGATCTTGTCGGCTTTACATCTTTCAGCGCCATGGAATCTCACTCAGCCTTTTTGCGGTACTTGGGGTGGTACTTCTGGATCATCTCACGGTCGATACGGACAAGCTGCTCTTCCGGAATATCCTTAAGGAGATCCCATCCGAGGTCGAGTGAATCCTCGATCGTCCGGTCTTCGTCCTTACCCTGACGGACAAACCGGTTCTCGAACATATCGGCAAAGTCAAGGAATCCACGGTCACGTTCGGAGAGTGCATCCTTTCCGACAATGGCCACGAGCCCACGAAGGTCCATACCTTCTGCATATCCTGCATAAAGCTGGTCAGAG
>CAYWHV010000188.1:0-5486 GCA_964458045.1 uncultured Methanospirillum sp. | reverse complement strand
GCAGAGACCTGATTCAGATGGCGACGGGATTGCTGATGATGATGATACATGTCCGAACACACCAGCAGGAGTTACCGTAGATGCCAATGGATGTCCGACACCAACACCAACACCAACACCGACATTGACGCCAACTCCGACACCCACCAAAACATACGACCCACCGTGTGAATGTACGGATGGTTCATCTGAGTGCTGTGGTACATGGCAATGGGGCTACCCAGCTTGGGTCTGGTGTTGTTGCAACGGTGTATCATATGGGAATTGTAAAGGTACGTGTGAGTCCTGCCAGAGTGTAAAACCTGGGCACAAGGGTCTGGAAGATCCCACATTGTTAACCGGATGGGATACATCAACTCCGACACCGACATTGACACCAACACCAACTTCCTGCACGGCATGTTTCTCCGCTATTGCACCTGATAGCAGGGGGGACAAAGCATCAGGCACGGTCCCTCTGACCATACAGTTTAGGGATTGCTCATATACCGATCCAATAGAATGGTATTGGAATTTTGGTGATGGGGGATTCTCATTCGCCCAGGATCCCACATGGATTTACCGTAATCCTGGGAAATATACGCCTACTCTGACGGTTACCTGTAAAGATGGAGGAAAGGACACAATCAGTGCAACGGTTGAGGGATGGGATACTCCCCAAACCAGTTGTCCGGTATCATTTTCTGTTGCCATCAACCCTGCGAATCCAAAAGAAGTTACTTTAATACCGGATGTTCCCTGCCCTCATGCTCAGGCAATTCGGTGGAAGTATGGAGATGGATTTGAAGATATGTATAATATTGGAGTAGGTTCGCCCTCTGATCCACATATCAGACAATACTCGGATTATGGAACATACACCATTATAATGGAAGTGATCTTTGCGACAGATACGGAAATTGCATCACAAACCATTCGCATCAATCCTGCCAGTACTGGTGATATTCCACAATATACCAGCGTGACCCAGATAACGAGCACGAATCTTGGTACATTCACTGTCAATTATGCAGGAGATGTATACTATACAGATTATTCTAATGGATTTATTGGAGTAATTGGTGCAGATGGCACTGAAAGGGTGCTTATCAGTGGTATTGATCGGCCACGCTCCCCGGTATTTGACAGCAGAGGAAACCTCTACGTAGGATCATTTGATGGAACTATTCAGAAAATAACCCCTGACGGGACAAAAACGGTGATAGCAACTGGAATATGGAGTCCTCAGGCTATGGGTTGTGATGCTGAAGATACGTTGTATGTTGCCGGTGGATATGATGGGAATATCTATAAAATTTCCAAAACCGGAAGCATAACAAATATCCCCTCCGGGTTTCCAAATCCAAAACATCTGGTTGTAACCCAATCAGGAGATATGTTTGTTGTGAATGACAAGGGTTCTCTTATTAAAAAGATATCTCAAGGTGGTGCTTCAGGCAATTTAGTGGATTTAGGAAAGCCAATAAAAGGGATGACTATTGAAGATAACAAAATATATGTCACGTATGACGACACTGTTGCAATGGTAGATCTCAATGGAAAAGTTACTCCTTTGAAGACCGGATTAGATCAACCTGTTTCTATTTCTGTTCAGAATGGTGTTATCTATGTAACGGGAAGTAGTGGAACGGTTATGATCAAATAGGCGAAAGACTGGGCCTTCCTGGCTCTCTTTTTTTCATATAATCTCGTTTTTATGCTCGATGCACAGCCCATACTATTTGTTAGGATTTGAACTATGCATTTATCTGCCATGCTGAAATGGGGCTGATATCACCGTTTCCCATACCTGTGCTGCCTTCTCAGGATCGAGACCGAGTCTTTGTCTTATCTGCAGACCAATGAACAGGGCCAGCATAGCATTTGCCATAATTTCCGGGTCAGATTTTACTGGCCGGTCAGGAAACCGCATAGACAGGTACATTGCAATCTGCGTTATCATCTCATCATGAAGCCGGGCAATCTCTGAAATGATCAGGTGTTTTTTTGGCAGTCCGGCCATAACTTCAAAGACAATGGCAAACTGATCCCTGTACCGGTTATTTGCCTCTGCGAAAAAATCCCCAAAGGACTGGATCTCTCCTGACTGTATGGTCTTTTGTGCCATAGAACTGACATCGGCAATGATAGATTTGATGATCTCAAGAAAAAGGGCTTCTTTGTTCTTATAATAGAGGTACAGGGTTGGTCGGGAAATCCCTGCTTCCCTGGCAATGTCATCCATCCGCACATGCTGATATCCCTTTTCAAAAACTATCCGGGTGGCTACCTCCAGTATTCGTTTTTTTGCTTCTTCTTTGTATTCCGGGACTACCCGAGGCATAAAAGAGTATTGGCTGTAAGATCTTATAATGACACGCTTGTCAGTAACATTTATGTCAGTATGCTGACACTTATGTTATAATAAATGACGCGAGTGTCAGCATGTCCGGCATCTCTCCTCACATGTCGGATAAAAATTGCAACAGCCCATAACCGAACAGTCTGTATCCTCATCTCTTTCCTCATCATTCTCGCGGGGATCGGCCTTTCCGGAGTGGTGACTGCAAGTGAACCGACCATTGTAATCTCCTCCTATGAGGTCAGACCTGACGTGATTATGCCCGGCGGTTCTGCTCTCATTACTGTTCATGTATCAAACACGGCGAAAGGAGCTTCTATTACAAAAGTTGGTGGAGATCAGACAACGGGCCAGTCGGTTACAGAAACCAGGGATATCAATGTCTACCTGTCAGATGTCTCCCTCTTTGGCAATGGTCTTCAGGTGGAGTCCGGCGATTACCGCCGGGTCGGAGAGGTTGGTCCGGGGCAGTCAGTACCTCTGACATTCCTGGTTCAGGCTCCACATCAATCCGGAATTTACTTTCCTGAGCTCCATATCGCAACCGAAGGAGGAAGGAGCCTGAAATACCCGATACCGGTGAATGTCAATGATGACAGTCTGGTGCAGAAAAATCCAGCCCTGCAGATAAAAAAAGAGATTCCTGCGTCAGTGATACCCGGAAATGATACATTGGGAACGCTTGTTCTCCATAATGACGGAGACACTGCTGCATCAGAAATTATGGTGAATATCAGCCCGGCAAGCCCTGAAATCTCGGTAGCCAGCCAGGTTGTAACGCACATATCCCGCCTTGGACCGGGTGAGGATGTGAGCATCCCTCTCACTATCTCAACCAGCCGGAAAACACCAGAGGGAATCTCACTCCTTACCTGTACCCTCCGGTACAGTACCGCAGGAGGGACTATCCTGACACAGGCTGAACAGGTGCCGATCAAAATTTCTGGAAAACCAGATCTTGCCATTGCCGCAGTAACTTCAGATCCGGTCCGGATATCGGAAGGAATGCCCTTCTCTCTCATCGTCCGGATTGAGAACACGGGGACCGGGGATGCAAATGGAGTCAGGGCGGTCATTGATGGCCCGGGAAAAGGGACAAAAGAGGCATTTGTCGGAAAGATTGAACCGGATAATGACGGACCTGCTGTATTTTACCTTCAGGATGCTCCCGCCGGAGATTTTCAGATCCCGATAACCGTCAGAATGGAGCATGAAGGGGCAGAATATGTCATGGATGATGTCATCTCTCTGACTATTGCACCACGAGGAAACCCGCTGCTTATTCCGTTCTTTATCATCCTGTGTCTGGTTGGTGGTGGTCTTGTAGTGTATCGTCGCCGGCAGCCGGAGAATGGTTCATGAAAAAAGTCTGTCTTCCGACATACCTGGCTGTTCGTGCAATACAAAGGGGAAATAAAGGGACATTTCTCCTTACCATCATGATCGTAGCATTATCCTTTGTTCTGATGGTCTTCATGCCTTCCCTTACCGCAGGAATTACCGGAGCATACAATCAGCAGGTCAGTGATTACCAGTATGCTGACCTGATTATCGAACCGGATGATGACAATCAGGTTCTTTCAGATACCCACACGCTGGTCGGGACCATCGGGCGGATTCCTGGAATTTCTGCAGCCTCTTCCCATATGATCGTCAGCACTTCCCTGAAATCGGACAAAAAAATACTATCGAGGGGAGTTGTGGCTATAATCCCTTCAGATGAAGAGCGAGTTACAAAGACTTCAGGGAAGATAATTGAGGGTCGGTATCTCTCTGATGGTGACACTGACATGATTCTGCTCGGGTCAGTACTTGCAGGTCATGATGATGAAAAAAAGGATAAAATGGAATCTCTTGGTGGTGTTCATGCCGGTGATTCCCTGGAAGTAACATTTCAGAATGGACTTGTCAGGAAAATGACCGTGGCAGGGATATTTGAGACCGGATCCATATCAGCAGATAATGAAGCATTCATCACACGAAAGGAGATGCAATCAGTGCTTGGAGAGACCGGGGAATCCTCTTTCATTCTCATCCGAACATATGATGCAGATTCTCTCCCACAGACAAAGACACGGCTTATGGAATTTGGAATTCATGATGACATCAAGACGGTAACTGAAAAAGGAGAAGGAATAATAGGCGATGCACTGAAGAGTTTCTCCCTCCTGAACTCTATCATGCTGGTCTTTTCTCTTGTTATTGCAAGTATTGTCATATTTATTGTAGTATACATCAATACAACCCATCAAAGAAGGCAGATAGGAATTCTTAAAGCGATTGGTATTCCTGAGCGTGACATAATCAGGGATTACCTGGTTCAGGTTGCCGTCATCTATGGCTTTGGTGCACTATGCGGAGTGGCTCTCTTCACGACCCTCAGTGAATATTTCAAGGCTTTTCCTCTTCAGTTCCCGGCTGGTGCAGTGTATCCTGTGTTTGATCTGACGGTCCTTCTTCCATCACTCACAGTCCTGGGCGTTGTGTCCCTTGTAGCCGGATTTATTCCTGCAAAGCAGGCAACATCAGAAGAGATACTGGATCTGGTGAACCGATGATCGAGACCTGCGACCTTAGAAAAACATACCAGATGGGTGATGTTAGCGTTCATGCATTACGGGGTGTTTCGGTCAGGATAGAGAAAGGAGAGTTTGTGGGGGTTATGGGCCCATCCGGAAGTGGGAAATCCACATTTCTTCATCTCACCGGGCTCCTTGACTCCCAGACCTCAGGAAAGGTTCTGATTTCGGGAACAGATGTCTCTTTGCTTTCCAATGAAAAACGATCCCGGTTTCGACTCGAAACTATGGGGTATGTCTTTCAGGATTATGCTCTCATTGAGGATCTGACGGTAGTGGAGAACATCGCCGTGCCGGGTTTTGGTCTGGGTATGGATTATTACCGGGTGATGGACCGGGCTATGATGCTTACAGAGGAGGTTGGTCTTTCAGGCAGGGCTTATCACCTGAAGCGTGAACTTTCTGGCGGACAACAGCAGCGTGTTGCAATTGCACGTGCCCTGATGAATGAGCCTGCAATAGTGTTTGCCGATGAGCCGTGTGCAAATCTCGATACTTCCTCGTCACGAATGGTCCTCGACCTCTTTCAACGCCTGAATCAGGAGCATGGTCAGACTATCGTGATG
>CAYWHV010000187.1:0-5491 GCA_964458045.1 uncultured Methanospirillum sp. | reverse complement strand
GATGTTCCAACCGGTGGACATGCAATCTGGGCATATGACCCGGCACGGCAGTACTGGGACCAGGTCCTGACCCAGACGGTCGTTGCACCGCTGAATGGATACTGGATCTACTCGGTAACTCCGTCAACGATTAACCTGACCTTTAAGAACGATCCAATCAGTGCACCGGTTACCAGAAGCCTTCCAACTGGATGGGCAGCAATTGGATTTACCGGTGGCAATCCGGCAACCGCAAAGGACACCCTGAAATCAGTCAAGGATGCATGGATTTATGCACGTGGCTATGATGCACAACACCAGCAGTGGGAATCAACCATTGTAAACGGTGGACAGGGTGAGAACACGTATCTCTTCCCATCGAGGGGATACTGGCTCTACATGGAAAAGCCTGGAACACTGGCTGCCATTGGTGTGTGAGGAATCATGAATACAGGAACCGTAGCCGCCCGGACGGCTCTGGCTACACTCCTCCTGTTTTCCTTTGTACTTATCTGTTCTGCCGGGGCTCCGGCACTTCCCTGTGAGTTCTACGGAACTGTAACCATTGATGGCTCCCCTGCACCGGCAGGGACTATTTTGTCAGCCAAGATCAATGATGTGGAACGTGGCCGGTATGTCCTCGAAGAAGCAGGAACGTATGGAGGACCAGGGACGTTTGACCAGCGGCTGAAAGTAGTCGCAGAAGAAGGCGACCTTTCTGGTGGAAGTGCCCAGATTACCTTCTGGATAGATGGGCAGAAATCTTGGCAGGAGACCGCATTTAAGCCCGGAGTCAGCTTGAAACTGGATCTCTCGGTTGGAGGCGATGCACCGGCAGTAACCGATGTTCCATCATCGGATGCCACCGTCAGTGCAGTGCCAGTAACTGAACCTGTTCCTGAAACCGAGACCATCGTTCAGGAAATACCGGTTGATGCTGGAGTTATTGAAGAACCGATTACAGAAACACCGGTTCAGACCGATATTCAGCCGGTTATCAGCGACATGCCTCCACAACTTCCTGAGATGGAAAATCCAGTCCCGATCAGTGAGACTCCGGCCGATGTCCTTATAGCTGACTTTGTCGGAGAACCGGTATCCGGAATTGTGCCATTAACCGTAACCTTTACCGATCTCTCAACCGGTGGACCAACCATGTGGGCTTGGGACTTTGGTGATGGTACAACGGATATGATTGCAAATCCGGTACACCAGTACATGCTTCCAGGGTCTTACACGGTCAGACTTACCGTCTCAAATCAGGAATCAAGTGCAACCCAGCTGAAAGAAGGATATATCACGGTATCTGACTCCGGAACTCTTCATGCTGACTTTACTGCACAGCCGACTTCCGGAAAACCGCCTCTGACGGTGAAGTTTACCGATAAGTCTTCAGGAACTCCGTCAATGTATGCATGGACATTTGGTGACGGAACTGGAGACATGGTTGCAAGTCCGACTCATACCTACACGAGTCCTGGGAAATATTCAGTCAACCTGACAATTGCCGATGCAACCGGTCATAGTTCAACTGCAGCTAGAAAAGACCTGATTCAGGTTGAAGGTGCAGTCACACCGGTGCCAACCATGACACCAATCCCGGTGCCTGCAGTTCCCCAGACCTTTGTCGGAACGGTTGAGATCTATGGAAAACCGATCCAGAGTGGCGGAACAGTAGAGGCACGGATACCCGGATATGACATGTCCGGACAGTTTAATCCGATTAAAACAGCAAAGGGAGTATTCGGAAAGACAGGAACCTTCTCACCGAAATTACAGGTACAGGGAGTTCCTGCAGATTCAGAAATCGAATTCTGGGTCGCTGATGAGATGACCCGGATGGTTCGGGCATACATCCTGCAGGATGATGGCACCTATCTCTGGACTGTTCCCTATCAGCCGGGGAAAGAGACACAACTGAGACTGGTTGTTCTGAAAAACCCGCCAAATGAAATTCCACCAATCCCGGTCACTCCGGTTCCAACCGGTTGTGCTGGTGTCCCGTCCATTCCGATGAGTATTCAGGGAGATGTCAGAATTACTGACGGCACTGAATACCTTGATGCAGATGGTACCTGTTACAACTGTCAGCCGAACATTAAGATCGGTGGAATGATTGAGGCCAGGATAGAGGGACATGACGTATCTGGACCAGAGAATCCCTTTACCATGGTCAGCACCGGCTATTTCGGCAGCGGAAACAGCAGCTGGGCAGACAAACTAACCATTCAGGGAAAATGTCTCCCGGAGAATTCCAACATCACCTTCTGGGTCAAGGATGACGGATGGCCACGGTATACCCAGGCATGGGTAGTCAATGAGGCTATCGATGACAATGAGACCATCAGTGTCCTTGGAGAGACCAGGGAGATTCCCTATGAGGGAGGAATTTCACGGACCGTTCACCTCTGGGCCGGACCATTACCGACCATTCCACCAACACCGACTCCGACCCCTGCACCTTCAGCATGGGAGCCACAGTACTTCTATGGAAAGGCAGAGTTCAATGGGTACCCACTCAGGGTTGGTGACCGGGTTATGGCAACCAGGGATGGAATCGATCTCTCCAATCCGACTAATCCGGTATCAGTTTTGAAGTTTGGAGAATACGGAGATCTTGTCGGAAAAGAGATGCTGGCCGTTGATGTGCCATATGAATCAATGGAGCAGCGTGATCCGATCACCTTCTGGATCAAACCACAGGACTTTGAATACTGGTATAAAGCGGAAGTAAAGAACCCCTTGTCCAGTGCGGACTGGAGTGATACCTATCCGTTCACCCCTGGTTCCATCACCAATCTCGATCTCAGAACTGATGATCGGGCAGATTTCATGTACTTCTACGATATCGTGGAAACCATCAGCAACGTAATCCTGCCGGATGATTACTCCGGTTGGTAATCAGGTGATTTACCCACCTGAAATTTTTATGATACTATGACGATCAAGTGTACCATCTGGATGCCGGTTCTTCTCATGGCCGGCATGTGTATCGCTGTATGCGGACTGGTATCCGCTGCATCACCCCAACTTCCCTGTGAATTCTACGGAACTGCTTCAGTGCAGGGTTCCCCGGTTCAGGCAGGAACAGTTATCACGGCATATGTAAACGGAACACCACAGGGAAGAATCACCGTAACCGAAGCAGGCAAATTTGGCGGACTTGGAACATTTGATGAACGGCTCATTGTCATGGCCGGTGAAAATGATTTTGCAAACGGGGTTCCGACCATTACCTTTAAGATCAATGAGCAGAACGCTGACCAGTCAGCTCCATATCAGCCTGGAGCCAGTACCCAGTTAAATCTTTCAACCGGTGGACAGGCAGCAGTTCCTGCTCCGGTAGAGCCAGTTGTCCAGGGAAATAATTCAACTCAGGTGCCGGTCATCGTAGCCCAGGTTCCAGCCCCGGCACAGACTCCAGCACCAACTCCGGTTGTAACACCGGTCCAGAACCAGACTTCACAATCGGTTCAGCCGGCATGTGTCTCTGCTCCGGCTCAATAATCCCTTATCTTTTGCTCTCTTTTTTACTACTTTTTTTGTCATTGAGATATTATCTTCTAAAGTAAACCTACCATTTGAACCAGGAGTGGGGATTATAATTACTCCAAAAACGACTCGGTATACTTATAAAGGAGATGACAGGGGACTCATCCGGTGGTTTATTCAGGGTAATTTTGCACTTGATAACAATTCGGGATCTTCGGATGTTTTTGAAATACGTATTGTCTTCAAGAGTTAAGTTAGAAAAATGTGTATGATCTACACAAAATAAGTTGTAAAAATGTGTGTGTCATACACAAAATATATACTTAAAGAACAAAGAAGAATATATGAAGCGACTTATTTACGATTCTTTACTCACATGGAAAGAAAGTTCAGATCGTAAACCGTTGATTATCGAAGGAATTCGCCAGTGTGGGAAAACCTGGATCTTAAAACATTTTGGCGAGACGGAGTTCAAAGATGTCGCTTATTTCAACTTTGAATATGATGACCAGATCCAAAAAATTTTTGAAGGGGACCTGAATGTATCAAGAATTATAAAAGATCTTGGCATTATGAGAAATATTTCCATTCAGCCTGGAACAACCATTCTCATTTTAGATGAAATTCAGATATCCCCACGAGCAATAACTTCGCTTAAATATTTCTGCGAAAACCTGCCCGGACTTCATGTTGCTGCTGCTGGTTCCCTCCTTGGAGTGGCTATAGCACAGATAGGGAATCAGGTCTCATTTCCTGTCGGTAAGGTGCAGATGCTTAAGATGTATCCTCTCAATTTTCCGGAGTTTCTTCTGGCAAAGGATGGAGAGCTCCTGTATGAATATCTGAAAAATTTATCCTCTGATGAAACCTTATCGGCAGTCTTTATCAGTAAACTGGAAGAGGCATATCGTGAATACCTCATCACGGGAGGTCTGCCAGAGGTTGTCAGTGCATGGCTAAAATACCATGACACCAGAATTGTAGAAACAATTCAACACGAGATCATCAGTAATTATGAAAAAGATTTTGTGAAATATGCACCCGTTTCTGAATTTCCAAAACTTTCCCTGATTTGGAAGGCAATTCCTGCACAACTTGCAAAGGAGAATCAGAAATTTTTATTCGCTCATGTAAAGCAGGGAATGCGTGCACGCGATCTGGAAGATTCTCTGGAGTGGCTGATATCTGCTGGACTTATCTATAAAGTTGAAAAGATTGAGAGGCCCTACATTCCAATCACAACATATGGTGATGTTAAAAATTTTAAAATCTATTTCTCTGATGTGGGACTTTTACGTATGATGAGTAAATTTCCGGCAGATGTTGTGTTTGATACCTCTTCCCTTACCGCCGATATGCGGGGGATTCTGTCGGAAAATTTCGTGTTGACAGAATTGATATCAAACGGGTTTCAAAATCCGTATTTCTGGAAATCCGGTGGAATAGCTGAGGTTGATTTTATTATTCAGGAAGGTGTTGACGTCATTCCGATCGAAGTCAAATCATCTGGGAGAATCCGTTCCAGAAGCCTTGCAGAGTACAGAAAAAAATACAACCCACGTATTGCTATCAGAACCAGTCTCCGTAATATTGCCCGGCATTCTGATGAACATGGTGAGGTTTTGGCGATTCCGCTCTACCTCATTTGGAAATTGAAGGCTTATCTATGATTTTATATTATGTGACATGATATTTGTGCCCGGTTTCCAATAAATTCTCTGAATCACAATCAGTGTGTAAGAATAATGGCGCCTAATGAGTAACTGGATTATCTCTTTATTTAAGAATTCTCTCGATAAAACCATGAGTCGATGAAACACTTTCATTCGGCTTTTGTGATCTTTATGCGTAGCATTCGTTAGAAAAATGTGATATTTTTTACCCGGATCTATTTTTTTCTGGATTTTTTAAGAGACTGTTAGTGAGGTTTTTTAATCTCCGATGCTATTCATTCATTCTAAAAAGAATTCTGGAGTGAACCTATTTGGGAAGTTCTGCCATGAATGCATAATCGGAATTA
>CAYWHV010000186.1:0-5526 GCA_964458045.1 uncultured Methanospirillum sp. | reverse complement strand
CCATTAATATAACTCTCCAAGAATATTATTTGGTTTTTTATTGTTCTTTTCTGGAAAACTAATGATCACTTCTTATATCTGCTTACGGGTTCGATATACACATGAGATAATGGAAGAGATCACTGTAATTTTTCATGGAACAAACGGGTGGTACACCTCAAAAACCGGGTATACCACCTGCATCACCATAGACACACCTGACTGTTTTATCATTCTTGACGCCGGAGAGGGATTTACGAAGATCCCGGATGTATATCCATCCATACAAAAGCCCGCTCTCTTGTTCTTCTCTCATTTTCACCTGGATCATGTATCCGGACTCCATACCCTGGCACGGTGCCAGTTTGAAGGCGGCCTGTCCATCTATGGCCCTCCGGGAGTTGAGATGTTATCCAAATTTATCGGATATCCCTACACCATCCCGCTAAATGAACTGGCCTATCCGGTAACCATCACTGAACTTCCGGAGGGCAGGTGCGATCTTTGCATCCCGGTTCAGACCGCATTCCTTGTTCACAATCAGCCGGTCTTCGGGTACCGGTTTGAACTATCAAAAACAATTGCATTCTGCACCGATACCGGTCCCTGTGAGGGTATTTTAACCCTGGGAGCCGGAGCTGATCTGCTGATAACCGAATGTGCTTACCTTCCCGGGCAGGAGAATCCGGGATGGCCTCATTTAAACCCTGAAGTAGCAGTTCGTCTTGCACAAGAGGCAGGGGCAAAACAGCTGGCACTGGTTCATTTCGCCGCCGATCTCTACACCTCGCTTGATCAGCGAAATGCAATCAACAAAATGGGACCCCTGTTTTCGGATGTAATAATCGGCACGGATGATATGGTCATCCGGCTGTAATTCATCCGGACAGGGACGGGAGGATCATGGTGGTTATTGCCCCGGTGATCCCCTCCAACGTCAGCTGGACTGCAATTGCTGCAAGGACCAGTCCCATCAGGCGGACGAGGATCTCAATCCCCTGGTTTCCAAACACCCTGCCGATGAAATCCGAGCTCATATTGAGGAGGGTGATGAAGATGACAATGAGAAGGATGACCAGCAGCCCTCCGAGGAATGCCGTTTCTGTCGGTGCATTACTGCCAAAGAGGATGGCAGCAGCAATCGATCCCGGGCCTACATAGAGCGGGATGCCAAGCGGGACGATGATTGTCGGCAAAATAGATTCATTCTTCTCAAGTAATCTCTCTTTTCCGGTATCTGATATCACCTTGTTCATCGTTATGGTGTGTGTTCCGCTCATCATTGACAGGGCAACACCGAAGAGAATTATGCCTCCTGCTATCTGGAACGCAGGGAGGGATATATGGAAAAAGCTCAGGACCATCTGGCCTGAAAAGAGGAATATTGCCATCGCCGAAAAGATGAATGCCGACAGGTACAGGGCGGTCTTTTTCCTGACACGTGAACTGAGCGAACTCGTATATGCAATAAAAAACGGAAGGTTTCCGAACGGATCAAGGATTGCAAAAAAGGTCCCGATTGCTCCGACCAGATACCCGATATCTGAAACCATAGCTGAATCAGATGTATTGGTCTGTTCCCCTATTGAAATGGATCCTTTCTCGTTACACGGCGGTGCATGTCCATGCCCGGCTCTGGGGTGGGGAGGATATTTCCGGCATCTGCGCTGGCTTTGTCAAAAAGAAGCCGGAAATTTTGAGTGCATTGGTTAGCAGATTTTTTGGATCAGTGAATACATCTGTTCGGGTGGCATTGCCATCAGGGTTTCAGAACTGACTGTACTAAACCGTCCGATCTCCAGAAGAATAATCCCCATGATCTCCTGCGATGGAGCCTCAATTATTGCAATGAAATCATACTGACCAAAGGTATAATAGAGCGATACCAGGTTTCCCCCGGCTTTTTTGATGATATCTGCAGCCCGCTTGTCGCGTTCTTCAAGTTCACGGGTTTGTTCAACGGCAAGGTTCGTCAGTCTTCCGAGCAGGATGAAGGTGAGCATGGAGAGTAATTAGTGAGAATGAATATAAATTTCGTGATGATGCAGAGTGCTCTGAATGCCTGGGTTCCATTGATAAAAAGGGCTATTCATGTGGGCTTTCTGATGTGATTCATCCGCTTTGGAAGAATTAATCTCCCTTCACAATCACAATAAAGATTATATGGGAGTTAAGATGGATGGTCGTTTTATCGCGATGACCTTTTTTTTGTTGGTTTTGGCTGCAATACCGGGAATTATTGCCGGCGCCTCTGAGCAATCTGCAGATGAGTTATTTCAACTGGCAGAGAATGCAGTCAAAGATGGGAACTATGAACAAGCCTATGACCTGTTTTTGAACGCTTCAACAGAATATGCCGCAC
This sequence comes from uncultured Methanospirillum sp., assembly GCA_964458045.1. Lineage (GTDB taxonomy): Archaea > Halobacteriota > Methanomicrobia > Methanomicrobiales > Methanospirillaceae > Methanospirillum. The sequence continues at coordinate 3,185 of CAYWHV010000186.1, read as the reverse complement.
TTGGTGATGAGGCGGAAAAGAAAGACGCTCTCCGCCAGGCTAAAAGGATCAGCTGGTTGTTTGCCGAGATGCCACTGAACCAGTCCAGCGCAGATGACACCATACAAGAGGCATTCCCTCAATTCACTGCTGAAGAACGGGAGGCATTTTTGGAACCAGGAGCCTCAATCCAGTTTGAGTCTGACGGGCAGGTCTATTTTTTTGAAGGTATTGCACGAAATATCAAGTACCACAACGCCTCGCTCATTCAGGAATTTACCCGTTCACTTGGTGAATCACCGTTTTTCGATCAGGTATCTCCCTACATCAACGCTCCACGCGATGAAAAAAACCCGCTGTACCAGAATCATACCTTCCGTGGCACGGGATTGCTGAGCATTCCCCGGGATCAGCTCCCTGACAACGGGACGCTGCAGGTCTGGTTCCCGCTTCCGGTCAGTTTTGACAGTCAGTCTGATATCTCGGTGACATCTGTTCAGCCGGAGGAGTATGTCGTATCCGGACCGGTGATAACCGGAGAAATCGGGGAAGTGTACCTGGAATTCCCTCTTGAGGAGATCACGGAGGATTATGTAAATGTCTCAGTCAGTCTCACTTTTACATCCAGCCCCCGGATTCTTGATCTGGATCCTGAATCGATCCCGATGTACGATACAGCAGATCCCTTGTATCTGCGGTATACGAAAAGTCAGCCTAATATCAATGTCACTCCGGAGATAACGGCACTTGCACGTGAGATCGTCGGGGATGAAACAAACCCGTATAAAAAAGCACGGCTCATCTATGAATATATCCTGAATACACTACCCTACAGCAATGTGCCACATGCCTACCTGAATGCCATGCCCATTCCGGAATCAGACTTTGTGCATGATACCGGTTTTGGTGATTGCGGGACCCAGAGTGTCTACTTTGCTGCGTTATGCCGGGCGGTTGGCATTCCTGCACGGGCACCTGGCGGATACCAGATAGTGCCAGGACATCAGGGAACGCATTTCTGGGCAGAGTTTTATCTCCCCGAATATGGGTGGATTCCTGTTGATGTGACTGTGGCAGATGCAGCAGACTGGGCCTACAATGCAACCCCGGAGCAGGTAGAAGAGTACAAGGACTTCTTTTTTGGGAATCTGGACCCGTACCGGTTTACCATCCAGACCGATGTGGATGAACCATTCAGTGGAGAACCAAATCCTGATATTCTCATGACTTTTGTCCATCAGAAACCGGCAGTGATATGCACATCCTCGGATTCAGATGTTGAGATGCTGGGGATGGTGTTCAGCTCATATACCTTTGAGGATCTCACCGCAGAATAAAAAAGGGATCAGGCTGAAATCCCCTTTATTCTTTTATTGTTTTTGCCATCTCAAGACCGGCATCGAACGCCTGATCAAGTTCATCGGCATTTGGAACAAATACGACTTCCATGGTCTTTGTGACAGTAAATCCTGCGGTTTTCAGTTCATCTGCAATCATGGCCGGAGCACCGCCTTTTCCGCCCATTGAGCCGAAGGTCATGGCATAGCGTTCACCGGTCCGGTCAAAATGCAGCCCTTTCAGGTAATAGATAAGGTCCCCGATGCTTGGATAGGGCATATCATTAATGGTCGGGATCCCCAGCATCAGGCCCTTTGATTCCAGGATGTGTTTAACAATCTCAGACCGCTCATCCTCATGCAGGTTAAAGATCTTCACATCACATCCGCCGGTCATGACTCCTTCTGCGAGAGCATGGGCAAGCATCCGGGTCGATCCATGCATGGTATCATAGACGATGGTAACCTTTGGTTTGATGAGAGTCCCGGTGGCCCAGCCGATATATGCATTGATGATCTTTGATGGATCTGTCCAGATCTGTCCATGGGATGGGGCAATCATCTTCACCTTGCTTATGAGATCAAGGTTTGTCAGTTCGGTTGCCTTTTTGATGAAGAGTCCGGATAGCGGAACGATAAGATTTGCATAGAACTTCTGTGCAGCATCCATCAGTACCGATTCAGGAATCTCACTGTCAAGACGCTTCGTGAAACAGAGGTGCTGGCCGAATGCATCGTTTGGGAACAGGATTCCATCCTCCACCAGGAGGGTGAACATTGAGTCAGGCCAGTGGAGAAGGGGGGCCTGAACAAATGCCAGGGTCTTTTTCCCATAGTCAAGGGTATCCCCGGTTTTGATATGCCTGAACCCGGCACCCTGTAAGGCCGGGTAATGTCTGATAAGCCCCTTTTCTGCTATCTCGGTACAATAGATGGGTGCATCGGGGAATTTTTTATGAATCTCTGTCAGGGCTCCGGAGTGATCCTTCTCGACATGGTTCTGGACGATGAAATCGATATGAAGATCCCGACCCTCCTGGTTACATGCATCTGCGATTCTTCCCCACATCTGTGCAGCCTGCCCCGGATAAACATTATCAATCAGGACGGTCTTTTCACCAAAAAGAAGGAATGCGTTGTATGTCGTTCCATCAAGGGTATATCCGTGGTAAGATCTGAGGTCCCAGTCCAGTGTTCCGACCCAGTATACTCCTTCAGCGATTTTGTATGCACTTGCTTTCATGGCTCAACTCGTTAGTATTGGTACGAACATTCTATTGTAGGCGAACAAATATGAACCTTCCGAATTATATGTACATGTAACAGTGACCGGGGAAGATAATGTAGAGAATCTGGACACCGATATCCAGCTCTTCTCATCCAGAGACCGGGTTATGGCGATTGACAGCCTGGTGAAGAAGAGGATACTTGAGCTGTTGCAATCACGGGATTATTCGTTTGATGAGATCGTCATGCTCTGTGGAAAGGCGAAATCCACGATATCAGTTCATGTTCATGATCTCATCAAAGCCGGACTCATCTCATCACAGACTGATCCTGATGACAGCCGAAAAAAGATCCTCTCCCTGGCCTCAAATCCCATCGGGCGGCTTACCAATCTTGACCGTCATGCACCGGTCAGGGAGGATATGCCTCATGAATCTGCCCGACTCCCATTTGAACCGGGAGATATTGCATCATTTTTCAGATGGGGTGTCCGGGTGTTCAGAACAGAGGCGATGGCTCTTGGGATCAATGTTGATCCGGTGCTTGAACGAACCGGATGGGAGATTGGCAGGGTTCTTGCACCCCTGGTCTATTATCCTGACCTTTCACAGATGGTTGATTCCATGCATGAATTCTGGTCGT
>CAYWHV010000185.1:1329-5542 GCA_964458045.1 uncultured Methanospirillum sp. | reverse complement strand
ATTCGTCATACCTATGAATGGGTCGCAGAAGGAATCACCCCCCAGCTGAATAACCCCCTTCTGCATAATCTGGAATGGCAGAGTGCCGGGTATGGAAGGTGGGCATCCGTTCTCATGCAGGGAGGTATCATTTCAGGAATCGTCAGCGACTTTCCACAAGAGGAGCATCCTCTCCTGACCGGACAGAATATCAGGTCCCTCGCTGTCATGCCAATCTTTTCCCACAACGACTTTTTCGGATTTATCGGATTTGATCACTGTATCAGGGATCATGAATGGACCCATATGGAGATTGAGACCCTGGAGGCAGCAGCAGGGCTTCTCGGGGCATCATTTGGCAGGCGGAAGGCTGAAGAAGAGGTCAAGATTCGGGAAAATAACTTCTCAACTTTTTTCAATACCACCGATGATTTTCTGTTTGTACTTGACATGCAGGGAACGATGATAAAGGTGAATGATACGGTCATCAAGAGGCTCGGATACCAGAAAGATGAATTGATCGGAGAATCAGTTCTCATGGTCCATCCCGAAAAAAGAAGAGGAGAGGCAGGAGAAAAGGTAGCTGCTATGCTCTCCGGAACCTGTGATTTCTGTCCGATTCCATTGATTGCCAAAGATGGAACCCAGATACCGGTGGAAACCCGGGTGGTCCCTGGAGTCTGGGATGGACAGCCTGCCCTGTTCGGAGTCTCAAAGGATATCTCAGAGATTACCTTATCTGAAGAGAAGTTTTCAAAAGCATTCCAGTCAGCGGGAAATCTGATGGCGATCTCCATCGATTCGATCCTTGTGGATGTCAATCATGCCTTCCTTGATACGCTTGGATTTACCCGGAGTGAAGTAATCGGCAGGAGTTCATTGGATCTGAACCTCTTTGTTGATGGAGGTGAGAGAGACCAGATTATGCAGAAGATTCGGGAGAATGGATATTGCAGAAACCTAAAGGTTTTGGTTCAGGGAAAGGACGGACGAATATTAACCGGTATCTTCTCTGCAGATATTATTCAAATCCAGGATAAAGAGGCCCTCCTGACCATCATGAATGACGTCACTGAGATGATTCGTTTGAGTGACGCCCTGCTTGTGGCAAACAAAAAACTCAATCTCCTCTCTTCCATCACTCGCCATGATATTCTCAATCAGGTCCAGGCACTCTTTTTTGTAGAGGATTTTCTTGATCAGAAGATTCCGAAGGATTCTTCAGCACGGGATGAATTGGCCATGCTTCATAAGACCGTTGATACCATTTACAGTCAGATCAAATTTACGAAAGATTACCAGGATTTGGGAATTGCATCCCCAGTCTGGTTACAGGTTGTAGCAGTCGTGATGAGAGAGGGAGCACATAAGATCTTTTCAGATATCGCAATTGACGTCACAACCGGCGATCTTGAGGTATTCGCTGATCCCATGTTCTCGAAAGTCTGTTATAATCTGTTAGAAAATGCTCTCCGTCATGGCGAGCGGGTCACCCGGATCACGGTATCATGGAAGAGAGAAGTGGATTATGGCATCCTGATCTTTGAAGACGACGGGATGGGAGTAGCAGAAGCAGACAAGAAGAAGATCTTCAATCGGGGGTTTGGGAAAAATACCGGCCTTGGTCTCTTCCTCACGGCTGAAATATTATCTATTACCGGTTTGTCCATACAGGAGACCGGAGAAGAAGGGAAGGGGGCCAGATTTGAGATCCGCATTCCCATGAATGGATTTCGATATGGGAGTACCACTTCCTGGATCTGATCTCTGATGCTCGATGCTTCGCTTCTGAATGAATAGAGAATAGATATTGTATAGAGATGTTTTTGCCACTTCTGTGTTTTGAGTGGGGAAGATTGTTTTCGAAGATAGATAAGCAGCGTTGTGGCGGAAAATTGATTGAATTTCGATGTAACTCTATCCAGGTCTGAAATAGTTACGGCGGAGATTCACTGATCACATAGCGTATTGGATTCGAATGAAGTTTAATAAATTAGGCAAATTTTCGATACAAATTTAGGCAAAAACGAGCCTGAATACCCAAGTTTTAGCAACAGAACCACCAATAGAAAATAAAAAATTATTTCGAGAGAATAGCCATGATAATCCGGCCATACGCAGGTCTGGTCACTATTACTCCCACAAGTACACCAAGAATCGTGACTATTGCAAACCCTCTCAGGGTTGAAAGATCCATCAATGCAAGCGGTAACATCGCAATAAACACCGTTGCTGCAGATGCAACGATAATCCCGAGTGCCCGCTTTAACCGTTTCACATACAGGTTCGGTGATGGAACCTTTCCTTCAAATAATATTTCATCGGTAAGAATGACCAGCTGATCAATCCCGGTTCCCAGCACCGCTATCAATCCGGCGATCGTCGCAAGATCAAGTTGCAGGAAAAATGAAGTGATTGCAAGGAGTATTATCACTTCAGACGCATTTATGAGAACCATCGGGAGAACTATTGCCGGCTCATGGTACCTGACAAGAACACTGATCCCGACCGCGATAAGTGCACAAATACCAGTAATGATACACCAGAATTTAAATTGTTCTCCAAGATCAGCAGATACAGCACCGGAACCTGCAACCTTCACCTCTACAGGAAGAGCCCCGTTTCGGAGATGAATCTCTAATAGTTTCGCCTGTTCCTGCCCTTCAATACCATATCCGGTTGATGCCAGAAGATTTGTAGTCGCTTTTGTTTGAAGCTCTGCGGCCAGGTCAGGTGACAGAGGAGCAGAAAATACAACTTCGTCATCAAGGATCATATCCAGATTATGTCCTTCAGGTTTTCGGACAGCACCAGAAGAAATTGCAATCTGTCTCAGATTTTCAGCAGCATCTGGAGTGACTACAAAAGAAACCCCCCAGTTGTCACTGTTTGGAGGAGTTTGCGATGGATTCGCTACCGACTGAATAGAATCTCCAAAGAATACATGAACCGTATCATTTCCCGTGGTATGAAACCGGGTCTCAAACTTCCCCTGTTTTCCAACAAGTTCCTTTGCCTGACCCATGGAGACACCGGCCATCTCAATCCTGACATACCTGCTGATGCCATTCAGTCCGGTGATGACATAGACTTTTGCATCCTGTGTGCCAAGACTGTTGATCTTATTCTCCATTATACGTTTGATATCATTCGCAGTCTCTTTTGTGACTCCGGGAGTGTATGAAATAAGCGCTGTATCAAGGTCAGAAAAAATATTGCGAATCTCTTCTTCAGAAAGACCTTTCCGAATCTCAAGAGTGTCCTCATCAACCTGTAATACCTCACCTTCGATCTTCTCTTTCAGGGCGGGAATGAACTTGTCAATAGTCATTTCAGACTTGTATTTCACCACAATCGCCTGGTACTCAAGCTGAAGCCAGGAACCGCCGTCAAGGTCAAGACCGAATTGCAGATTTGTTTCAATCCCCGTTGGTGTCGGGTGAGGAAAGATGATGATTACCGAGGCAATGGTTAATATGAGGTATATGGCTATCCGATAATCCTTCACCATCTCAATGATACCGTTCTTATCCATTCACACCCCTCCACGGTGCTTCGCCTGAAGAGACCCTTTCCCTTCATTCACATACCATTTTAATATTCCAACATTCGTAAGCCAGGTATTCATAACATCAAATAAGAGCCCGATAAGCAGAACCTGTGATATCGCATGGATGATTTCAATACCGCCAATCCATGAGACGATCCACATTGCAAAGATCGCACCAAACGTAGTGGTGGTCATAATAATACCGGTGCGAAAGGCCCCGGAGACTTTCTCATCAAACGTTCCCTTCCGCTTCAGAACACGAGATGTCAGGAGGATGTCACTATCTACTGAATATCCAATCAGCATCAGAAGAGCTGCTGTCGTTCCAAGAGAGAGTTGAATACCGAAAAGGTTCATCGCTGCAGCGGTCATGGCCATATCTGCAAATGCTGAAATCACAACCGCAGCTGACGGAACGATCGTTCGAAAAATGAGAAAAACAACGATTGCCATACCGATGAAGGAGATAAGGATAGCAAAGCCGGCCTGATCCTGAAGGGTTCTTCCAAATGATGACCCGATTTGATCAATCTTTGCATCAGTATACGTTCCCTCTATCTTTTTGGTCAGTGCGAGAACCATCGCATCATTCATCGGACCAAATTTCAGGTACTTCCCGTTATTGATCCCTTCTTCAACCTTTACAAGTGGATACTCCTGAAAAGATGAAATAATCTGGTCTGG
>CAYWHV010000185.1:0-1229 GCA_964458045.1 uncultured Methanospirillum sp. | reverse complement strand
CCGTTCATTCGCATAATTCCAATAACTGGTGAAATCGAGAATTTCCTGAAAAATGAGGATGAATCTCTGGTTCTATTCACCATGATGGTTCTCCATTCCGGATGAGATGCTGGAATTATGTACCTGTCTCCTGGAGCAATAATTTGGCACCAACATAAAAATGAATTCTGACGGAATAAGCTAACCATCAGAATTTTTCTCATATACAATCGGGTAATTTATTATGCCAGATACTCAAATGATATACCAATATGCAATACACGAATCTCGGTTTTGCATTGGGTTTTTTTCTTCTGCCCCTCTTTATGCCAATCGTCGTATCATCGGATGATTTGATACCTGACATACCAGGGATCATTCCTGAAGGAACGACCGGGACGAAGGTAGAATTACCTATGACTGCCCCTAATCCGTCTGATCCGAATCATCTCTCCCAATATTGGATATTATCAGATTATATAGGAAACATCGATACATTCGAACGACAGAGCCGTGAAACTTTTCGTGGGTACAGAAGAATCAATACAAAAAACATTCTCGAACATGAAACCAGAAAAAAGATTTATGACCTGGTATGCAAAAATCCGGGAATAAACCTCTCTAGATTAGCTGAATTATCCGAATGTAACGAAAGCACGCTCCGCTATCATTTGGATCAGATCTCTCATGAAAATTATATTACCCGGTATGACAATGGGAGATCCTCTCATTTTTTTGAAAAACGGATCAGCTTTTCCCCTGAAGAGCAACAGTACCTCTCAAGTCTGTCATCAGGCCAGTCAGGTAAAATTTTACAGTTAATCCATAACGATCCCGGGATAACCAGAAATGAACTCGCTCAAAAACTTGGCATTGCAAGTTCGACTGTTACCAGGACGGTGCAACATTTAACGTTCAATGGATTGGTAGTATTAGAAAAAACAGGACGAGTAACCAGACATTACATTGCAGAAAATTCTGGTCGATTAAAAATACCAGTGTCTGAAGATTACTAATCCTTTTTTGAAAAAAAGTATTCAGTTAGATAAACAACCCGGCCAGAACAAGGCTCAGTGTTGCCATTAATTTTACCAGCACATGAAGTGAAGGTCCGGCAGTATCCTTGAATGGATCACCAATAGTATCACCGACAATAGCAGCAAGATGTGCTTCAGAACCTTTTCCATATAAGTTTTTGAACCTTGAAGATTCAGTAGTATGAGCTACAGTGGAGAAATATTTTGGAGAAG
>CAYWHV010000184.1:0-5640 GCA_964458045.1 uncultured Methanospirillum sp. | reverse complement strand
TCACCTGGTTTCACGACATCAGGACTTGATACCATCACGGCAGATACCGTTCCGAAACAGAGCATACCAATACAAATAATGGAGAGGACTCCGATTGACCATTTCAAACCAGCCAGAATTGACATCATACCATCTTTTACCTTTTATACATTATTAAGATATGGATGATATAAGGTGGTTCTGGTAAACATCACCTTGAAGAATTTTCGGATGGTGGCCATTCATTACAGATAATCCTTTTTTTGATTTCACGAGGAAACCAATAGGAATCCTTCTTTATATCATCCGAGTTAGAGGAGAAGATCAGTTAATTATTCATATAATAATTATGTAAATAATAATTAATGAGGTTCTATGGGAGGGTAGATGAACTCCGCCTGATGGAGCATTTATTCCTAAATTCTCCATCTTTTCTTGTGATAACAGGGAGGAGAAGAATTGGAAAGACGACTTTGGTCAGAGAATTTATCCATCCATATTCATCCTTATATTTTTTTGTAGATAATCATAAGAAGATCGAGCAGATTATTGACGAATATTCGAAAATATTATCAGAACGGTTTGATCTGCCTCCTTACTTTTCACTCAGAAATTCAAACGATCTTTTCTCCTTCTTGTTTCAAATTAAAGAACCAATAATCATAATTTTTGATGAATTTCAACGTTTCAGTCATATATATCCTCCATTTTTTTCAGAATTACAACATGCCTGGGATTCCCGTCCTTCAGATTCGAGAGTTTTTTTAATTGTAACCGGCTCTTCTATTGGAATGATTCAACATATCTTCCTTAGTGGGGGAGCACCTTTATTTAAGCGGGCTGATACGCTCATCACGCTACAGCCTTTTCCGGTGAATGAAATATTTCCAATGTTAGATGAGCTAACGCATTTACCATTAGAAGAAAAAATTAAGATATACTACCTTTTTGGGGGAATTATTCATTATTATTATCTGTTTAATAAATTTTCGTGTGCGAATTTTTCCGAAATACTAGAAAAAATAATTTTTAACCGATTTGGACCACTTCGGAGAGAAATTTCAGATATATTGGTTGAGGAATTTGGGAGTGAACATTCAAGTTATCATGCAATAATATCTGCACTTGCCAGTGGCAAGACTTCTATGAAAGAAATTGGTGACCGGGCAGGAATTACCGTCACATCTCTATCACCATATCTTGATAACCTGATTAGTCTGCTTGGTATTGTGACTTATAAAGTCCCTATTGGTGATGAAAAAGGGAGATCCAGACTGGGAAGATATTATCTGACAGATCCTTTTTTCAGGTTTTATGCACGGTTTGTATATCCATATATGAGTCGTTTTGAAGTCGGCGATTATTCATACGTTATCGAAAAAGTCCATGAAGGTTGGGATTCACATGCCGGGAGGTGTTTTGAAGATCTTGTCCGGGAAATTCTAACTCCTGAACTTATCCGGGAATATGAATCTGTTGGGTCATGGTGGAACCGGAAGGGTGATGAAATTGATATTGTAGCATCCGGACCAGATGGAACCATCGTGATTGAATGTAAAAACCGGAAATTATCAGAGGAACAATCACGTGAAATCCTGAAAAAGGCATTAAACAAAGGAGAACTAATAAAGAATCTTCAAAGGCCTCTGGTTGCTGGAATTGCAGCATTAGGTGTTCAAGGGAAAGAGGGACTACGAAAGGATGGTTTTCGTGTCTGGGATATAGAGGAGATTGCATCGGTTTTGCAGGTGCAACATTCAGATTTGTGATATTTTAAGAAAATATCATGAATAGAAAAGTTATCATATCTGCCCTGGTATTTAGAGAGTTCCGAAAAAATCAATGGAAGGTCCTGGTCCATACCTGACAACATTCCCACCCGGAGATGTCAGACATCCTCTTCGAGGAACTTGAGATCCTAAAACCGGCTTACCATCTCGAGGTTGGATCAGGACCGCATGGGAAGCAGACCGGGGAATACATCGCGAAGTTCGAAGAAATCTTTATAAAGAGAAGCCGGATCTCGTCCTGTTATATGGCGATACGAACCCGACCCTTGCCGGGGAGCTGGTTGTAGTAAAATTCAACATTCCGGTTGTCCATCTGGAGGCTGACTTCTGATTTTTGACAGGACTACTGGAAGAGGGTGTTTGTTTGGTGAGCACTAATCTTATGATACCATCTTACAATGCATAAGATAATGGAATATTTAGAACTGATGAGTTTGTGAAAACAATAATTATTCCAATCACAATCACACATCTCCCTGAGGGCTATTACCTTGCAACGAGTGATGTACTCCCTGGATTAATTGCACAAGGTAATACCATTGATGAAACTATTGAGATAGCAGAAGATGTGGCACGAAACCTGATTTCTATTGAATTAGAAGAGAACAGAGGAACTAACCTTGAAACAGATCCGAAATCAACGTGCCTTTTAGATATTCATGTCCCAATTCCTGTATCTGTATGACACAAATACTACCGTTTCAATCAAAAGAGGTGGTCCGTAAGGTGATTACAGCTGGATATATCTTAAAACGACATGGAAAAGGTTCTCATGATATTTATTACACTCCAGAAATAAAATGATCAATAACCAATCCGAATCACCCAGGACACCCGATTCCAATTGGTACTATCCATGCAATTATTCATGCCATCGGTTTGTCGAATGAGGAATTTGTTGCATTATAAGCAGATAATACTGATACTATAACCATCGTATTATATTCATTTATTATCATAAATAATATCAAATTACCGTATCAAAATTCATTCACACCAAAGGTAACAGGACATTCCATCATGAAATATGTAATCACCGGCGGAGCAGGTTTTATCGGTTCTCATATTGCTGAAGACCTCTCAAAAAACCATGAGGTTATCATCGTCGATAACCTGTTTTCAGGAAAAAAGATGAACATTGAATCCCTTCCTGTTGAATTGAAAGAAGGGTCTATCACCGATCTTCCCTTTCTCATGGAGGTTTTTGAAGGAGCAGACGGGGTATTTCATCAGGCTGCGATCACTTCGGTCCCCCGTTCTGTGAAAAGTCCCCTGCCAACACACGAGGTTAATTGTACCGGGACGCTCAATGTGCTCCTTGCAGCCAGGGACTGTGGGGTGAAGAAGGTCGTATGTGCCTCCTCCTCCTCGGTCTATGGCGATACACCCGTCCTTCCCAAAGTGGAGACGATGATACCTTATCCTCTCTCTCCGTATGGGATCTCAAAACTCACCGGGGAGCATTATGCACGGGTTTTTTCTGAGCTCTATGGATTGCAGACGGTTTCGCTCAGGTATTTTAATGTCTTTGGACCCCGGCAGGACCCTCAATCAGAGTATGCAGCGGTCATCCCCAAATTTATTACGAAGATCCTCCGGCATGAGTCTCCAGTGATTTATGGTGATGGCAGCCAGACACGGGATTTTACTTTTGTAAAGGATGTTGTTCAGGCGAATATCCGGGCCATGGAGAGCAATGCAGAGGGGATATTCAACATTGCCTACCAGGAAAGAATCGATCTGAATGCTCTTGCAGCAATCATTATGGACATTATCGGGATAGATGTTCCGGTTTTGTATGATCCACCCCGTCCGGGGGATATTCATGATTCGCTGGCCGATGTCAGGAAGGCAAAAGAGAGTTTTGGGTATGAACCGCAATACACGGTGAGGACCGGTATAGAGGAGACAATTGAGTGGTTTAGAAATCAGAAGAAATAATGTGAAAATAATGGAAACATTCAGGTAATGCATGAGTAATTTATGAAATATTGAATATTTTTGGTTATTATTATGCAAAGTCCTTGAAAAGAAAACCATTTCAGAAGAAGGTGACGAGTATGATCAAAAGTGTGATGGAAGAGGAAAAAAAGAGGTATAAAGAGGGAGAAAAGAAAGGTATGGAGAAGGACAGGATGGAAGATATGATGAAAATCACAAAAAATTTGCTTACGAGAAGTAAGGATCCTGATATAGTATCAGAGATGATAGAACTTCAAAGGGTTCTCCTCTCAAAGATGCAATTGTGAATTCTGTAAAATACCCCTTCATTTTTTCTATTCAGGATTCATCGGTCATTAAGAAAATTAGAGAGGTAGGATTTTTAATAAAACCTCCCTGCTGTCAGATTGTATATGAAAAATTATTGTCTCGCGCCAAATCTGACATATATCATGAGGTAAAATTAAAAATTGTCTCTATTATGCCTGATTTTGAGTTATGCAATGGCTTTGATATTATTGAAATATCCCTCTCTCAACCTCTGAGATAATTGAGTAATTATCAGACTTTTTCATTTTATCAAGTATCTCCTTTACCTCTTCAGGTGTACGAATCCTTTTTATTATGATCGCTTTGAGAATAGCAGGCAGTGATATAACTGTTATTCCATATCCCGACGCGATATCTCTGGCTTTTTTATCATTCGTAATAAAAATTGAAGATGTTTTGAGACAAAATGCTATCGCTTCGCATTCACCTCTTCCCAATTTTTTATTTTTTGAAATCTGTTTATAGCATAATAAAGCATCGTCATTCATTTGGACCGTTCTGAGTGTTTGAATAATTGCATATGGAAATTCATACCCATAATCAATAGGGGCAGTTATTTCCTGAAAGATTGCAGGTGTCATCACTGCGCTATCTCCAAACAATTCATATAAAAGACCGATATTATCTGATTTTGCAAAGATACTGAGAATATCTGTATCGATTACAAACATCAAAGCGCTCCAAGCAGAGCATCTATTTCAGAATCCAATTTATCTACAGTATCTGGAGATATTTCAATAATAATTCCATTTTCACGAAGAAGTTCCTTAAAGTTTTCTATATTTAATCCACAAATCTCCGCTCCTCGGGCTAAGGATATTTCCTGACGAGAATAGAGTTCTAATGCTAATTTTCTTGTCAATTCAGGCTTTGAACGAAAGAGGGCCCTATAACTATCCTCCTGAAGAGTTTTTTTATTGGGATAAAAGCCAGATGATATTAAGATATCTTCAATGTCATCCATGAGGATTGAGGTCATGGTACTCTATTGTTCCTCTATCCTTATTGGAATTTTCCAGAAGAAATTATTAGTTTTAACATATGGTCTGTAAACAAAATCCCGAGAGATGAATCAGGTTCGGTATTACCGGGTATATGAGGCAGAGGAACCTGGATATTATCCCCCAATGATCCCTGCCGGCCGGTCGATTAATGACTCGATGCCGGGGCATGTGGCACGGATGGCAATCATGGGCCTGAATGATGTCGGAAAGGTTATCCGGGGATCGAAGGTCCTGATCATGGGGCTTACGTATAAGGAGGATGTGCCGGACATTCGGGAATCGCCGGTTTTTGAGATCGTCAGGGAACTGAAAGCGTATAAGATTGAGGTGTATGGGTATGATCCCTCTTCTTTCCGATGAGATGATTGAACGGTTCGGGGTGAAAGCGTTGCCCGGGCTGGACCAGATGATGGATGCGGTGATAATGGCAGTTGGGCACCGGCAGTTCCGGGAGGTGAGGGTCAGTGAGATTCGTGGTCTGATGAATGACGATCCGGTGCTTGTGGATGTGAAAGGGATTGTCGACCGGGGGAAGCGGAAGAGATGGGGATTCGGTATGGGATAATAATATTTACAATAATTCAGGTGTTTGATAC
>CAYWHV010000183.1:3799-5643 GCA_964458045.1 uncultured Methanospirillum sp. | reverse complement strand
CCAGTCATTACACAGGCTCGGGGAGCAAGACCAGCCAGCAGGGAGGCCAGGGTTCCGGTCGCATATTTCACCATGATGACCAGCAGAACCAATTCTGCGATAACAACAGGGTTTTGAGCAAAGAACTGGAGATTAAAGATCATTCCGATAGAGATGAAGAAAAAACTGGTAAACAGGTCCCGGAACGGCAGGATGCTGGACATCGCATGGGTGCTGTATTCCGACTCGGAGATGATGATACCGGCAAGAAATGCACCGAGAGCCATCGACAGGCCAAACTCACTGGTCAGGTATGCAACAATCAGACAGGTTCCCATGACGATAAAGAGGAACATCTCACGGTTCTTGAGTCTGGCAGCATGAAGGAGAAGGGCCGGGACTACATACTTTGCTGCAACATACACCACCGCAATGATGACAAAACTCCCGATAAGAAGCCGGGCAAGCGAGACATCCGTATCGGTCGTGCCGGCAAGGACCGGGGTTATCATGACCATCGGGATGACGATCAGGTCCTGGAAGATGAGGATACCAAGCGTTGCCCTCCCGTGTGGACTATCGACCTCCATCCGGTCAGCAAGCACCTTCATCACGATGGCGGTTGATGACAGGGAGACCAGCATTCCCCAGAAGAAGGCGTGGGCAAGGTCCATCCCGGTAATCTGCAAAAGGGCGGTAAATATGAGGATGGTGGACAGTACCTGGACCAGACCGCCGATAAGGACATATCGCCTGGATTTGAAGATCCGTGATACGGAAAACTCAAGGCCGATGGTAAACAGCAGAAAGATGACCCCGAGTTCTGCAAAGAAACTGATCGACTCTTCATTGGTGATAAGACCAAGACCGGATGGTCCTGCCAGAAACCCCGCGATTAAAAAGGCGACGACCGAGGGGATCTTCACCCGGTACAGGATGATGAGGAGGAGGACGGCGATGAGAAAAACCACCACAATCCCGGTAAACAGAGTTGCTAACTGCCCTTCCATGAACTGACCTATCATGGCACCTGATACCACTAGGTTCTTTTCATCACACGGCAGACGATCAGAGTACCATGCAGCGTGGGGAAGGGCGGATCGCCGGTGCAGCAGATGTCGGGGGGACCAATACCCGGGTTGGTCTGGTTCGTGAAGACGGGAAAATAGTAAGGATTGAGAAGTTTCCAACACCGGTCAGTGGAAAAGCAGAGGACATACCCCTGGCCATTGCACGGGTTCTTTTGGAGATTGCAGGGGATAACCCTCTTACCGGCCTTGGAATTGCTGCAGCAGGGCCGCTCAATATCAGGGATGGAATCCTTGACCACCCCCCGAACATCCCTTTTGACACCGTCCCAATAGTGACCCCCCTGAAAGTAGCAACCAACCTGCCGGTGATATTCCGTAATGACTGCCGGGCAGCGGTTCTGGGCGAGGTCTGTGCCGGAGGGGCCAGGGGATATGATACTGTTGTCTATATCACCATCTCAACCGGTATCGGCGGCGGGGTATATACCAATGGAAAAGTCATCACCGGCCGGGGAGGGAATGCAGGGGAGATCGGTCATTTCCCGGTTGATACAACCTACAACCTCACCTGCACCTGCCGCCTTTCTGGTCACTGGGAAGGATATGCATCAGGGAGGGGAATTCCAGTCTTTTTCAAGGAATGGTGCACCGTCCATAACCTTCCCTGCACGGAAATGATGACACCCGATATTCTCCGGCTCTCGGCATCGGATCCCCGATACTCCGAATTTCTGAATGCCCTTGCACGGATCAATGGCCGGGGACTCTCAACAGTGATCGTCGCCTATGATCCTGACTGTATCATCCTGGACGGAACCGTCATCCAGAGTAACC
>CAYWHV010000183.1:0-3699 GCA_964458045.1 uncultured Methanospirillum sp. | reverse complement strand
GTCGCCTATGATCCTGACTGTATCATCCTGGACGGAACCGTCATCCAGAGTAACCCCGGTCTGTTTGACCAGGCACTTGTCTATACTGACCGGTACCTTGACCTGCCACACTGCACATTCAGCCCCCTGAACGGAGATGCTCCACTCATCGGTGCTGCAATGGCCGTATTTCATCCGGATATGATATGACCCACGTTAATAAAGATTGAAAAGCAATTGAACATACGGAAAAAGCGATGAGAGCGGCACATATTTTAGCTCTTCTCCTGCTATTATGGATTATTCCTGCAGGTATGGGGGAAGAAACACAGGATGACGGACCATCAGCACAGATCCAAAACCTCCTTGTCATCTACATGATAGCCGGCGATCTGGAGACAGATACCCAGTCTGCGACCATGAATATCGCGGAACTTCTTGATGGATATGGCGAGACCAGCGAACAGGATCTCCAGATCGTTCTTGGGTATGGGGGATCAAAAACGCCCGGGTTTGAAGGAATTACTTATGTCACCGTCAAAGAACTGATGGAAGATGCGTCTGACGGTGTTATCGGGAATACTGAGGATGTTTCGTATCATGACCCGGAGGCAGACATGGGTAACAAAGAAACACTTGAGCACTTCCTCTCATGGACCGGGGAGAACTTCTCATCTGACCGGAAGGTCCTCGTATTCTGGGATCATGGCGGCGGATATGACGGATTTGGTGTGGATGAGGTCACCGACGGCCAGCTCTCACTCTCCGATATATCACAGGCACTTGAGGCATCCGGCAGCACATTTGACCTTATCGGATACGATGCCTGTCTTATGGGAGCCCTTGAAGTTGCCAAGGCCATGGAGCCGTACGGAGTACTCCTGATAGGATCAGAAGAGACCGAACCAGGGACAGGATGGGAGTATGAAACCTGGATCAAGGCATTTGGTGAAAATCCTGAAATCGGTTTTGAGGACCTTGGAAGAATTATCGTCGATGCATACATGACCAGGGATGATACTGGAAAAACCCTCTCGGTTATCGATCTGACGAAGATCCCGGCTCTGGTTCAGGCACTGGACAGCCTTGGGACCAGCATGATGCCGTACTCGGAGTCCATTGAAGGATACCGGGTGGTGGGGAAAGCATACCAGGTACCGGCCAGATATGGATCAGACAACCGGGAAGGGGGAGAGACCTCAGTCGATCTCAAATCATTCCTGAAAGCCATCGGGAACCAGACCCCTGATCTCACCGACGATATTGAAACCGTTACCACACTCATTGATGAAACGATCCTGTACCACAGGAATGATGATTTTGTTCCTGATTCAGGCGGACTGTCTATCATGTCTCCGAGCCGTATCACCCCTGAACTCTACGAGGAACTGGGTGATGATGCCCGGATTACCCCCGGATGGGACTCGTTCTTTGTAAACCTCCTTGAGATATCAGGACAGGATACTGAGAAGCCGGAGATAACCAAGTCTGAATCCGGGTTTCTCGTTGAAGACCCGACAAACACCGCATCAGTCTATGCAGAGTATTACTTTGCTGACGGGGACGAACTCATCCTTCTTGGTGACGAGCCACTTCTTGCTGATGAGAACGGGGAGTATACCCTGCCGGAATGGGATGGCCGGTGGTATTACCTGCAGGACATGAATGATGATACCAACTATGCCCTGATTGGAATGAGCTTTGATTCCACCGTCCCGTCCGGAACAGTGCTGTTCACCTCGGAGATAGATCTCATCCGGGGATCGCTCAATACCACGGCGGTGCTGAACGTATACATCAATCCACAGACTGGAGATACCAGGCTTGTAGCCTGCCCGTATACCGTCCGGGAAAATGGCATTATTCAGTTCTCACGGCAAAATCTTGACTTAAAACCCAATGACACGGTCTATTCATATGCCTGGAAAGTGGACGAAGATACTGAAACCGGTGGAGAGTGGGTGGAGATCGGTGCTCTGGATATAACAGAGAATACAAAACTTATCTACGACATCCTTCCGGACGGCACCTATGCCCAGGCACTCTATGCAGAATATGGAAACAAACCCGGTGACTATGCTGGAATGCAGTTGTTCCAAATTGAGAACGGAGAGGCAACGCTCGTGGAGAGTGAGACAAATATCACCGCACTGCAGGAACCTGAAGAGAATACCTAATTTTTTTAGCAGTAGCACTGAAGATACAGAAAGAACAGGCATCTCCCTGATATGCCTCATTTTTTTGTTTGTATCCCTTACACCCATACCCGCAGCAGCGGATGAAAACAGCACGCTTCTTATCGCCCTCTATGCATCTGGGGGAACCCTTGAGCAGAAGATGGGGCTAATCACCGATGATTTTGCACAGGTGGTAGAGGGTGCTGAAAATCTGTCAGAGCGGATAACAATTCTCGCAGCGTATGGTGGTGCAGACAAACCCGGATGGAAGGGGATGACCATCGCCAGCCTTGACGATCTGAAAGCAGACCTTGCTGACGGTGAACTTGGAAACAGCAACCTATCACTCCAGACCGTCCACAGTGCCAGCATGGGCGATCCTGAATCACTCGCATTCTACCTCTCATATATTGAAAAAAAGTATCAGTATGACCGCATCTTTCTCATCTTCATCGGCCACGGGCAGGCATATACCGGGATGCTCTTTGACCAGAACCATGGCGATGACGGGCTGACCATCGGGGAACTGACCGAGGGCCTGGGATCGTGGGATATCGACCTAATCGGGTTTGACTCATGCATGATGGGATGCCTTGAGGTTCTCTCCGCCCTCTCCCCCTCTGCATCATACCTTATCGCAAGTGAAGAGTCAGAACCGGCAGATGGCTGGCCATATAAGCCCTGGATTGCCTATATCAGTGCACATCCGAATGAATCGGTGGAGCAGTATGCGAAAATCCTCACCGACGAGTACATGAAAACTCCCGGTCAGGGAAAGACAATCGCACTCCTCAATCCAAAAGAGGCTGATTATCTCACCGAGCGACTGGACCGGTTTGCAAAAGACCTTCATGCCCTTGCCGGTGATAAGGCAGGGTGCGATACCATCACCCAGATTCTATCACAGACACAGCAATTTGGCCGTACCGGGACCGGAGAACTGGAAGAGGCAACCATGGACCTTTATTCATTTGCAGATGAGGCACGGCTATCTGTTCCCTATCTCTCGAAATCTGCAGAAGAAGTCCTGGAAGGCATAAACCGGACGGTCATCTTTGCCCGCCACGATGCCATGGTCCCGGGTGCTCACGGAGTTGCCATCCTCTCGCCGGTTCTTATCAATCCAGTATTTTACGAGTATTACCGGGAGAGTGCCTTCATCACCCCCTCCTGGGACCGGTTCCTGGTCAGGTATCTGAGCTCATGCCAGGAGAGTGGGAATATCACCGCTCTCTTCTGAACAGGAGCAGACACCCGGTGATAAGTCCGAGAAGGACTGGGAAGAGTGTGAGCGGAGTCTCCTTATGGGTGGACTCAAGTGCATTAATCTTCAGGAGGATACCGGTCAGGTTTGGCTGAACCTCCATTGCTTTCCGGTAGGCATGCTCCGCTCCTGGGGTATCCCCGGCCAGAGCCAGAACATCCCCGTACTGCTCATAGACAAACCCTGACTGCGGCTCGGATGCAAGGATATCCCGGTATAAGGCCAGTGCTTCTGCCTCTCTTCCTGCCCTGACCAAAGTCATCGCCTTCCCTTTTCTGA
>CAYWHV010000182.1:0-5644 GCA_964458045.1 uncultured Methanospirillum sp. | reverse complement strand
GTGAAAGGCACGTTAGATCCACGATTGCCAGGAACCTTGAAGAGAACAACAAGCACCTGTCCGAAGCATGTATCCAGCTGGATAAATGGGCAGAGGATATGGAAAAGGCGGCGGCAAAAGAGATGGATGATACGAAGCGGAAGATATCAGACATTCGCAGAAAGGTCAGATTGGCACCGACAATGCAGGAGCAGGCAGATCTTCAGGCAGAGTTGAAGAAACTTGAAACCTTGCGTCGCAGGCAACAGCAGATGATTTTTGATGTGGAAGATGACATTGCAGAAAAGCGGGATTCGCTGGTTGACCAATTGACCAGGCGTATGGAGCAAAAAACAGAAAGGGAAACTCTTTTTACGATTCGCTGGGAAGTAATATGATTAAGAAAAATTTCTTTTTAAACCTATCGAATTCGATAGGTATGGACAAGCAAGTTTTACAACAATAAACTGACAAAAACATAAAGGATATCAATTATATGTCAAATACAAAAAAACTCCGGGAACGGTTAATTAAAAAGTTAACAGAACTTTTCCAGTTGGATCAACCGGATCTTGACTTTGGTTTTTACCGCATCATACAGACGAAAGCATTGCAAATAAAATCCTTTATAGACAAAGATCTATTACAGATTATCGAGGATGCGTTCGGTCAAATTGATGAAGCCAGAAAAGCTGAATTGGAGGCAAACATTACCCGGGAATTGGAAGCAGCAAAAGAATATGGTGTTGCCGATCCTGAACAGTCCCCGAAAGTGATGGAGGCAAGAGCCAGGTATGAATCAATGCTTGATGGAGCGAGCGCCGAGGCTGATGTATATGATCATCTGTACCGCTTTTTCGAACGTTATTATGACGATGGAGATTTTATCTCACGACGCTATTATGCCCGTGAGAGTGCCGGGAAAGCTGCTCCCTTTGCCATCCCGTACAACGGCGAGGAAGTAAAACTGCACTGGGCCAATGCGGATCAGTACTATGTGAAAACGGCAGACTACTTTTCCAATTTCAGCTTTGATATCAGCCAGGCAGTTGAAATCAGGACGATGACTAATGATGTGAAAGTCCTAAACGGTATACCGGAAACACCCCTAAAGATACATTTTCGTATAGTAGATGCCAGTGAAGGAGAGCATGGGAATGTGAAGGAATCAGAGGAGAAGAAACGATTCTTCGTCTTATACGAAGAGAAGCCGGTCGAGTTGAATGATAGTGGAGAACTGGTTGTTAATTTTGAATATAAATCCTTGCCGGGTGGAAAGAACGAGGTGGATCCAGAGACAGAAAAGGCACTCAAAGAGAAATTTGGCAGAAGCCTGAATAAGGGTGACATGCCGAATCTTGCAATGGCCCTTAAAATCAAAGAATCTGTATCACAAATAGATAAAGAGAGTGAATACATCAGTGCATTGAATCTTTTCGCTCCAACAGATAAGATTCCCAATCGACCGTTGCTCACAAAGTACATCAACCAATACACCGCCCGTAATACCCGTGACTACTTCATTCACAAAGACCTGGGTAGCTTCCTCAAGCGGGAACTTGATTTCTATATCAAAAACGAAGTGATGCGTCTTGACGACATTGAGAATGCCGATGCACAAGCCGTAGAAGGCTATCTGGCAAAGATCAAGGTGATGCGCAAGATAGCCACCAAACTGATTGATTTTCTCGCTCAACTTGAGGATTTCCAAAAGAAACTCTGGCTTAAAAAGAAGTTTGTCACAGAAACAAACTACTGTATCACGCTCGATCGTGTTCCCGAAGCATTGTATAGTGAAATTGCCACTAACGAAGCACAACGGGAAGAATGGGTAAAGCTTTTTGCCATCGATGAAATTGGGGTATCTCAAGAAGGAGCGGAGAAGAAGGATAAAGAGTTATTTGAAGAAGAAACCATCTCTTACACAGTGCCGTTGACAGTGGAATTTCTTAAGGAGAACGACAAGCTGGTACTGGATACCGCTTTCTTTAGTGATGAATTCAAGGCAAAGCTGATTGAATCGATTGAGAACTTTGATGAGCAGTGTGATGGGTTGTTGATTCATTCGGAGAACTTTCAGGCGTTGAGGCTTCTTCAAGAAAAATATCGGGAGAAAGTAAAATGTGTATACATTGACCCACCGTACAACACTGAAGCAAATGCAATCTTATACAAAAATAGCTATAAGCATTCTTCATGGCTTTCAATGATTCATGATAGAATCAAATTGTCACAAAGTTTTGAATTAAAAAATATAGGTATTCATATTATTGCTATTGATGATGCTGAACAAACTAAATTACATGAAATACTTCCTTTAGTTTTTGTACAAAAAACTATTAAAAATGTTACGGTTATTCATAATCCAGGAGGAACTATAGGCAAGAACTTCTCAGATACTGGGGAGTATGCTATTTTTGTATTTGATGATAAAAAGCGAGTTATTTCCATGGAAAGAAGAGACGAAAATCCTGATATCCGTGATTTAATGAATACTGCGAAGGGAAAAACATCAAATTATTTAAGGTCTTCTGGGAAAACTTGTTTTTATCCTATCTTGGTAAAAGATATGAGAATATTAGGATATGGTAATATTTGCCAAGATAATTTTCACCCTAAAAGTGGGAACATTAAAAAAGATGATGGTACAATTGAAGTATATCCAATAGATAACGAAGGTGTAGAAAGAAAATGGGTATTAGGACATGAAACTATTAAAGATTTTTTACACCAACTTACCCCAATAATTGATAGAAAAAATGGAGAGGTAAGAATTCAAAGAAGTAAGGATGAAATAAATTATAAAACTGTTTGGACAAACACCGAGTATAGTGCAAAAAAATATGGGACTGAATTACTTGGGAATATTGTACCTATTACTAAAATTCTCCCGCCACTTTATCCAAAATCAATACATTTAGTTAGTAATTGCTTATTTGCAGGTTTAAATAACATATCTGATGGTATTATTTTAGACTACTTTGCAGGATCAGGCACCACTGGTCACGCCGTGATTGGCCTAAATCGTGAAGATAATCTAAAAATTTCAGACAGTGGTAATCGTAAATACATACTAGTAGAAATGGGATACTATTTCAATACGGTAACCAAACCCCGTATTACCAAAGTGATCTACTCATCTGAATGGAAGAATGGCAAACCGACAAGCAGAAATACTGGTATTTCTCAATGCTTCAAGTATATCCGTCTTGAATCCTATGAAGACACACTGAATAACCTTGAATTTGATGACAATCCTGATCGCAGTAGGGCGATAGAGAGTAATCCGTCCCTGAAAGAAGATTTTATGCTACACTACCTACTCAATGTAGAGACACGGGGGAGTCAGTCGTTATTGAACATTGACGCATTTACTAATCCAACAGCCTATACATTGAAGGTCAAAAAGCCAGGCAGCGATGAACAGGTTGTGAAACAGATCGACCTGATCGAGACCTTCAATTATCTCATCGGGCTTCGCCTAGAAAACATGGCAGCACCGCAGACATTCTCAGCCAGCTTTACCCGAAAAGCAGATCCGGAACTTCCGGAAGACCAACACACCAAGTTGGTAGTGGATGGAAAAATTCAATTGGATGATGATGGTAAATGGTGGTTCAGAAAAGTGGAAGGTTGGGTACCTGCTGATCGCATGAATCCAAATAATGGTATCAAAGAGCGCGTGTTAATAGTCTGGCGAAAACTCACAGGCAACCTGGAAGAAGACAACCTGATGCTGGATGAATGGTTTGAAAAATACCGTATCTCAACCCGTGACTTTGAATACGACACGATCTATGTGAACGGATCAAACAATCTCCCTAACCTCAGGAAGGATGATGAGAACTGGAAAGTGCGGTTGATTGAAGAAGAATTTCACAAGCGCATGTGGGATATTGAAGGAGAGGCATAATGGCTAAAAGAAAATCAAAAGGACCAAAGGTTCACAAATTCAGGGATAAGCTTCTCTTGAATCAGTGGCTCATAAGCTTGTTTGGAATAGATCCACTACGGGAGGATGAAAAGAAACGCCCATTTCACAAACTGGCAGAACCTATTCGTGATTCCAGACAAGAGGGATTGGATAAAGACAACTTGCATCATTTCTACCATGCACTGGTAAACAGTGACCTGTTTTGGGATGATAAAACGAAGTTGAGTAAAGAACAGTTGCTTGCCTATGAGGAGAATATCGTAAAGCATACCCAGGCGATAAACGAAAAGCGGCATCGTCCGGTGGTATGGAAGTATTACCAATGGCTTTCCTTGCTCTTCGTGGAGATTTATCTCGACCGTTATTTCAGTAATAGTGAATCTTTACTCGCATCACTGAACGAATACGTGGACCGCTTCAATGATCGCTGGTCAGAGTATGCCGACATGGCGCATTTCAAGGAAGAAGAACTGAACAAGCTCTCCTTACAGAATGCTACCGGATCAGGAAAGACATTGCTGATGCATGTCAACTACCTGCAATACAAATATTATTCGAAGAAATATGGCAAAGAGCATGATCTTTCGCGGGTCATTCTGATTACTCCCAACGAAAGGTTGAGTGAACAGCATATTGGTGAGTTTGCAGAGAGCAACATTGGCGCATCGAACTTCTCGAAGGAGGGTCACAACCTCTTCACACAGGCACAGGGAATGAACAGAGTGGATGTGCTGGAGATCACCAAGCTGGGAGAGAAAGAGGGACCAAATACGATTGCGACTCGCAGTCTTGGCGACCAGAACTTGTTGCTGGTTGATGAAGGTCATCGCGGCCTATCAGGAACCAATGCCAAGACTGAAGAAAATGCATGGTATAAGAACCGTGCCATGTTGTGTGAAAAAGGGTTTGCCTTTGAATATTCGGCAACCTTCGATCAGGCTGTTTCCGGTACAGGACATGAAGATGATTATGCGAAGACCGTTGTATTTGATTACTCCTATCGTTGGTTCTATGAAGATGGGTTCGGGAAAGATTACCAGATCTTGAATTTGCCTAAATCAAATGATCATGAAATCAAATCCGTATACCTGACGGCCTGCCTTTTAAAATTCTATCAACAGTTGGATATTTACGACAGTAAAAAGCAACTGTTGACACCTTTCAATATTGAGAAGCCTTTATGGGTGTTTGTGGGAAGCACCGTTAGTGGAGGTAACAAACTTGGGAAAGATGAGCAGATTGTTGCAACCGATGTTGCCCAGATCATTCTGTTCCTCAACGATTTTCTTTCTGACCGAGAGAAATCACTCAAACACATGGAAACAATATTGACCGGAACAGGTGTGGATACCGGACTGATGGACAGCAAAGGTATCGACATTTTTGAGGGTTCATTCACCTGGTTGGCTAAAACGATCGGTTCGGGACTATCTTACGATGATCTCTATAAAAATATCCTGAAGCGTCTGTTCAATACAGACAGCGGCGGCCATCTGATCTTGGATAGGGTGAAGGGTGAATCGGGAGAAATCTCTTTGCGTGTTGGCACATCGGAAACACCTTTTGGACTGATAAACGTGGGTGACGCCAAGGCTCTTTCCGATCACATTGAAAGTGTCGCTAAACAAAATGAATTGTCGCTCACGATAGCGGATAGTGATTTTTCGGAGGCGATGTTTGAAACCGTGAAGGAGTCCTCATCGCCCGTCAATCTATTAATTGGATCGAAGA
>CAYWHV010000181.1:0-5646 GCA_964458045.1 uncultured Methanospirillum sp. | reverse complement strand
GAAACTCCGCTCCAGATTAAGCTCCGGGACCTTGCCCACCTTATCAGCAGATTCGGGTACATTATGGCCGGGCTGATTATTGCTGTTGTTTTAATACAGGATTTTGTTCTAGGTGTTCCTCCCGAGACCCCGATTGAGATCTTCAGTGTGATTTTGCATGCCTGTATGTTTGCCGTCGTCATCATCGTGGTATCTGTTCCAGAAGGCCTTCCGGTGAGTGTTACGGTATCACTTGCTCTTACCATGGGTAAGATGACCCGAGCCAAAAGTCTGGTCAGACGGCTGATTGCCTGTGAGACAGTCGGTTCGGTGACGGTCATATGCACGGATAAAACCGGTACGCTTACTATGAATCAGATGGAGGTTGCAGCATCATCTGTAGAGGTGCCTGAAATCTCCAGTGGTCTGCCAACAACCCCATCTGAATGGATAACTCTCAATGCTGCGGTGAACAGCACGGCAGAACTGGAGTATCATGAGGATCGGTTGATCACCGTTGGAAACTCAACAGAAGCAGCCCTACTTCGGTGGCTGCACCGGACCGGAGTTCGCTATGCTGATATAAGGCATGCCTGGCCTTCCATCTCCCAGGATTTCTTCAACTCTAAGAAGAAACAGATGTCAACCATCTTTGAGTACGACTCAAAACGATATATCCTGGTGAAAGGGGCACCGGAGATTGTTGCAGCCCGGTGCAGTCCGGTTCCTGATCTCTCCAATCTTCATCACCTTGCACAGCGGGCCATGCGAACCCTTGCTTTTGCCCACGGAGAACTAAAACCGGATAGTGACGAACCTTCCTCGCTTATTTGGGATGGGTACGTGGGAATTCGTGATGAAGTGCGGCCTGATGTTCCTGAGGCAGTGAAAACCTGTAATGATGCCGGTATCACCGTGAAAATGGTGACTGGTGATAGCCCCGAGACCGCAACGGCAATCGCCCGGGAGACGGGAATTTTCAGGGACGGAAAGGTCATGACCGGGCCTGAGTTTCGCGAGTTATCTGATGAAAAGCGACGGGATATCGTGTCCGATCTCCAGGTTCTTGCACGTTCCGAGCCTCATGACAAACTTCTCCTGGTCAAAGCCCTGCAGGCAAACGGGGAAGTCGTGGCCGTTACCGGTGATGGAACAAATGATGCCCCGGCCCTTCGGAATGCAGACGTAGGACTGGCCATGGGGATTGCAGGGACTGAGGTTGCGAGAGAGGCGAGTGATATTATTCTCCTTGATGACTCATTCCCGACGATTGAACGTGCCGTCTGGTGGGGCCGGGCTCTCTATGAAAATATCCAGCGGTTTTTAATCTTCCAGCTCACCATTAACATCTCCGCTGCCATCCTGACATTTATCTCTCCGCTCCTTGGATTTCCTCCGCCGTTTACTATCATCCAGTTACTTTGGATTAATATCATCATGGATTCGCTGGCGGCTCTTGCACTCTGCTCAGAGGCTCCCCACCCTGCTCTTATGAACCGAAAACCCATACCCAGAACCGCTTCGGTTATCACTCCCTACATGAAACAGGCGATCCTGATAACGGCCGTTATATACATTCTGGTCGGGATTACCTGCATGATAACCGGTCTTCCGTTCATGGAGACTCCTGAGCAGCAGGCAACCGCATTCTTTGCTGGTTTTGTCATTGCCCAGGTCTGGAACGGGTTGAACTGTCGGGGAATCAACGGGATTATGCCCTCCCTGTTCAGAGGCAACCCGGTTTTCTATGTAATAATGGGACTTATCGTTGTAATCCAGATCCTCATCGTCCAGTATGGTGGAGAGATTTTTGATACGGTTCCCTTAACTCCTCTGCAATGGATGGTAATTGGAATCGGGACGATACCCGTCCTTCTCATCTGGCCCTTCCTTCGGTTTTATCACCAAAGGACTTAAAAATTAAAAATTTTCTGGTGTTGGAAGAGGGGTTATGAGAATTTTATCAATCCTGTGCCCGTCCATGTCAACAACTTCGAATTCGTATCCGTCAAAGGGGAAAAAATCACCGGTTGCAGGGATACTCCCCATTTTATACAGAATAAACCCTGCCATGGTCCGGAATGCTCCTTTTGATAACTCTTCTGAACAATCAATCCCGGTCTTATCATACAGTTCCTCCGGCGATGTTCTTCCATCAATCAGCCAGGACCCATCATGTCGCCTGGTAATCAGGGGCTCTTCATCGTCCTGATCAACTCTGGAGAGGTCTCCGACCAGTGCCTCCAGCAGATCATGAAGGGTGATAAGGCCCACAACTGAACCATATTCATCGATGATGACCGCTAGGGGTGATGTAGCGGTTTTAAACCGACGAATCAGGTCAAGGGCCTTCATATTATCAGGCACGACAAGAATCTCCTGCATGATCTTTGATAGATCAACATCGGTGTTTTTCTGCGCAAGAAGCCAGAGATCACGGATTGATATAATACCAACAATCGAATCCAGGGTATCCTGGTAGATCGGGTACCGTGAATGACCGGACTTTTCAATTATCTCGAAATTTTTCGCGATTGGATCATTAACATTCAGAGCAACAATATCAGGACGGGGTATCATCAGGTCTGCAATCTGGCTGTCACCAAATTCAAAGACACTCTCTACCATGTCCTGTTCAGTCTCGTCGATGATACCTGACTCGGTCCCTTCTTCCAGGAGCATATGGATCTCATCTTCAATCTCGTCAGGGGAGGTTACCGGTGATATCCCGAATATTTTTACGATAATGTTGGTCAATCCTGATGTAAGAAATGAGAACGGGGAGAAGATCCGGGTAATAAGAAGGAAAACCGGGGCAACAGTGCAGGCAATCCGCTCCGGATTTGCAAGACCAATCCGTTTTGGAACCAGTTCTCCGATGACGATGGAGAAGTAGGTGATGAGAAGGATAATAAAGGTCAGACTGATAGCAGAACTATAATGACCGATTATCGGAATCGATCTGAACAAAGGCTCCAGAGATCCTGAAAATGTTGCCCCTCCATATGCACCGGTGCATACCCCGATAAGGGTAATCCCAATCTGGATAGAAGATAAAAATGAGGTCTGATCCTCCAGGAGAGATAATGCTGCACCGGCTCCGGATTTATTCTCCGATGCCAGCTGTTTAAGTCGCATTTTTCTTGATGAAACCAATGCAAATTCTGCCATGGAGAAGAATCCATTGGCAATAATGAGAAGAAATAGAATGAGTATATCAATAAATGCTGCCATAGGAAACTGTGAAAATATATATATCCATTACTTTTTCGAGAATATTTGTTTTTTGCATCCTGCTTTTTCAGTACTCATTTTTTACAAATATCTGTCGGTTGGTTCAGGGTATATCTCTTTTGCCTGTCTGTAGGAGTACTTTTTTTCTCCATATCGCCCACAAGTACCCGCACATGGTCCATGTCCAGTCAGAAGAAGAGATAAAATCTTCAGATATACGCATGCAGAGACTGAAAGAACGGGTTATTTTTAAAAGTCTCATAATAGATACGGTCTTCTGGATCCCCTCCCTTATCCTCGCTGCCCTTTCCGGTTCGGTTACCTTATCAACCGAAGCCATCAAGAAAGGGAATGAAATCCTCTCTACCTTTTTCGCCTGGCTTGCCCTGAAAAAGATGGCCAAAGGAGGATCGTATGCGTATGATTATGGCATGGGAAAATTTGAGAACATGACCGGTATTGTGACCGGTATTGTCATGATCCTCTCGTTGGTCCTGGTTTTTGGGCTCACTGTCCTCAAGCTTCTCAATCCCCACATGCTCCATGAAGAGGTTACCATCGTTGCAATGATCGTCATGTTCACCGGCATCTGCGTCAGCACCATTCTCTGGAGGGAGAAGGTTCACATTGCAAAGATGGAATATTCTCCGGTCATTGAAGCCCAGATTACCCTCTTTAAGACGAAAGCAATAACAGAACTTATTGTCCTTGTTGCCCTGCTCCTGGTAATATTTATTGAGGACAACCCGTGGGAGGATTATATCGATCCGATTGCATCATTCATCGTCATTGGTTCATTCCTCCTCTCCGGATACCGGACCATATCATCCTCGCTTCCTGACCTGCTGGATAAGACCATCGAAGAGGAACTGCAGCTGGTGGTAGTCAGATCCCTGGCAGACTTCTTTGATGAGTATGAAGCCTTTCATGGTGTCAGATCCCGAAAATGCGGAAATAATATCTTTATTGAACTCTTTCTTGAGTTTGACGGGAACAAACAGATGGATGATGTTCAAAAGGCTATCTATGCAATAAAGCAGTCACTGGAGAGAGAGATCCCAAGGAGTTCAGTGACGATAATGCCCTGTACCGGAAAATTTGGGACGAAAAAGCTGGAAATTCCGGAAATAGAGAAAATAGAGGATTGACCCGGATAAGAGGGAAAAACCCTCTTCTCATCCTGGAAATTTTCTCCTCCCTATTCTTTGGTCGGCGGGGTCCATTTATCATCCCCGATACAGTCAGGATCCTGAGCCCCTCCGTCGCAAAAGTCATCCATTCCATCCTTTGGGCAATCGTTCGGACAGGTTTTTTCATTCTCCGGCATACCACAAACCCCGTCTCCGCACACACTCTCTGAAAAGTCAAGGTTAAGGAGGACTGTCACTTCAACCCTGGTTCCATTGGGAAGTTCACATACTGCACAGGTGTCAGAATAAATGGCTGAACAGGCCTGCTTGTCCTGTATGGTCTGAAGTTTTCCGTCAAAAAGGGTGCAGGCACTGTATTTTTCCCCGGTCTTTCCCATCAGAAAATCCCATCCTGATACCTTCGATCCATCAGGCAGGAGGACAATACCCTGCATTCCGGATCCCTTTTCATCCACAATCTGGTATTCATAGCCAAGTGCCTCTGCATATACTGCAGCCGGGTTTTTAAGTCCCATTGCCGGATTTATGCAGAGGAAACAAGCAATAAAAAGAATGAGCGTCATCCTGCTCACTGTAATAAATCTGTTCATTTTTTCCTCACCCCGTCTGCAGACCAGACTGATTGGGCCCAGGGATCATGATATGAGATCCGTCCAAACCCGTTTGTTCCATATCCTGTTCCCCAGCTGTTCTTGATAATCCATTCGTCGGTTGATTCATCCCATCCGATGATGAGCACACAATGCCCGCCACCGCAGGACGCTACCGGCCCTTTACAGATGATCTCCTCTTTTATGTCGCTGATATCATTATCACGAGTGAGGGGATCCACCCGGTCATAATCATTTATCTCCCAGGTCTGGTCTTCCCATCCTGTAAGCGGGCTGCATCGAGTGTTTCTGGCAATGTATGGATAATAACTCTCCTCTGTTGCACCTTCCTGATGCTTGAGATTGTAAAGAACCCTGCTTGCATATCCTCCATCACAACTTCCTTCCCATCTGCAACAGTCAGAGACAAAATACTGTTCAGCGAGATCAGTTTCGTGGTAGGAATCAGATTCAATGTTATAGACTGCTTCCACTGAGGCAAGTGCTGCATGAGCCCAGCATGACCCACAGCTCCCCTGGTCCTTAATTGAAGTAATCCAGTTTAACCCGCCAACTGTTCTCCAGTCAAACTGCTCAGGAAGGGGTGCATCTCCTGAGCGGATTTCACTGCAAAGGTTGCATGAAGGGCAGGGTCCGCCACAATCGATCTCTTCCTCTCCCTGGTTTAAGAT
>CAYWHV010000180.1:0-5663 GCA_964458045.1 uncultured Methanospirillum sp. | reverse complement strand
ATCCCGTCTGATCTGAGCTGGTTCATTGCCCGGGTACTCAATACCACACTCCCCCCGGTGGATATCACGGCATGGGAACGGTTCAGTGACAGGACACATTCCTCTTCAATTTCAAGAAACCTCTCCACTCCATCGGTATTGATGATCTCCTGCAGAAGCCTTCCGGTCTGGTCCTGTATCACAATGTCGGTATCGATAAAATGCATACCAAGGGCCTTTGCAAGAATTACTCCCAGGGTACTTTTTCCTGCACCTGGCAGACCGATCAGGATAATATTGTTCATGAAAGGGAGCTCTTCCTACGTATGGATGGTTTGATCTGAATAGGGTTTTCATCCTCATAGGTTCGTAGCACGGTGGAATGCTGAACATGAGTATTATCCGATGAAAACCGGGAGAATCATCCCAATTTTATATGTATATACTCGATAGAAAACAGAAGGATATTTAAGCCTTGCATGAACAGTATGGTATATGTGCAAAAAACAGGGATATATCCTTGTTTCAGGAATAAATTGAGTAATAACAGATGATGTGGTATGACTTCCCCTGTTTCTGATACCGAAGAAAGGCTGGATCTCGTCTGTCAGAATCAGCTGATAGAAGCGATCCTTCTGGCTGATAAGGAAAAGGCCTTACAGATTATCAACCGGTGGGCTGCTGACCATGGCAATGAACAGTCTTTTACCGATATCGTGGAACCGGTTCTCATCCGTCTTGGTGATGAATGGATAAAACAGGAGACGGTGACCATTGCCCAGGTATTTGTTGCAGCCCGGATTGCCGAGGAGCTCCTAATCCGGATTGCAGAAGAACGGAAGGCAACAGCCGGAGACCTCCCGAAAAAAGGTCCCATCGTCTTTGGCAATATCGAGGATGATTTTCACTCCCTGGGAAGAAAAATTGTTGTCAGTTTTCTGCGGATACACGGATGGGAAGTCATAGATCTTGGAAACGATGTGACACCAGCGGAGTTTGTGGATACCGCAGTACAACAGAATGCCCGTGTTATAGGGGTCTCTGCAATGACCATGACAACCGCAAGAAATATCAGACGACTTCGTTCGGAGATTGATGAACGGGGACTGAAAGGGAAGATACAACTAGGTGTTGGCGGGGCGGTGTTCATTGTCAATCCCTCCCTGGTTGATGAAGTCGGAGGAGACGGAACAGCGAAAAACGCCCTGATCGCCGTAACACTCTTTGATAAGTTATGGGATGCTGCTCTCAGGGAGTCTGAACATTTATGAATAGCAGAGATAGGATCATGGCTGTTCTCACCGGGAATACGCCTGACCGCCGTCCATTTGCGATGACGCTCAGCCTCTATGGTGCCCGGTTGACGAACTGCCCCCTTTCGGCATATTATTCAGACCCAACCCGATATGTAAACGGCCAGGTGGCTGTGAAGGAGACCTTTGACCCTGATGTCCTCTTTGGCCCTTTTGCCTTTGCCCATTTGGGTGCTGCATTTGGGGGTTCCCTGAAGGAATTCCCTGATCAGGCTCCAACCATTCGAAAACCTGCATGTTCAACTCCGGAAGAACTGGCAGGTCTGTCTTTTCCTGATATTGATACCGACCCATACCTCCTCTATCACCTGCAGGCGATTGAAGATCTTGCACAGGAATGTGGAAAGGATACACCGGTTGCTGCTATCCTGCCTTTCCCTATAGATTATCCAGCACTCATCCTTGGTATGGATGGGTGGATGGAGGCGGTTCTTTTTGACCCGGAGGGTATGAAACAGGTGATTGAGTTGATAGAACCATTTTTTGTGGATTTTGCTAATCGCCTCTATGGCGGGGGAGCAGATTTTATCGTCTCACCCTGTGCATTTGCATCTCCTGCAGTGGTGACCCGCACGATTGCCCTTTCCTTCAGTCGTCCGGTTCTTGAGAATACGCTGAAACAGTTACATGGTCCGGTAGTTCTTCACCATGGGGGTGCTCCAGTCATTTCACACCTTGATATTCTTGCAGGTCTTCCTTCGGTCATTGGATATGTTGTTGATGCCCGGGATAACCTGGCACAGGCACGGGAGATCATCGGAACTGATGTGATACTTATGGGGGGTCCTGATAACCTCTCTGTTTCTGCTCAGGGTTCGGAAAAAATCAGTGAATGGTGCATGAATGTGCTCCACGACCGGGCTTCGGATCCAAAGTTTCTGCTCTGTAATTCAGGTCCTGACATCCCTTTTATTACTCCTCCGGAGAATATTATGGCATTTACAAATGCAGCAAACTCCTGTGCAGGATAACATGGCAATAGAAAAGAAGGTTGGGATATTGTGCGGATGTTCGGTGCTAAAGGAGGAGATTGAATTACTTCGAACGAGATTGTGGCCTGAGTGGGCTGCACGGTATCTTTCATCCATGCTTCATATGCAGCCGACTGATCTGACTCGTCAGCTGGATGCCTGTGTTACCATAGAGCAACAGACCGGAAACAGAATGGTTCTGGTGTATGGTGACTGTTGTCATGCGATGGATCGGTTTGAAAAGATACCAGGAGTTGCCCGGACACGGGGTGTAAACTGCTGTGAGATGCTTCTCGGAAGGGGGATGTACAAATCTCTCATGAAAGAAGGGGTCTTTTTTCTGCTCCCCGAATGGACAAGGCGATGGGAGGAGGTATTCACTCATGAACTCGGTCTTTCACAGGAGAATGCCCAGGATCTCATGCAGGAGATGCATACCCGGCTGGTGTACCTGGATACCGGGATTGAGCCAGTTCCTTCAGGCTCCATTGCTGCCTGTTCAGCGTACTGCGGTCTTCCGGTTGAGATTCGCCAGATCCCGCTGACTCATCTGCAGATGCTCATTGAGGATGCCATGGGCCGGACGTGTATGGAGGGTACATGAGCCCTGATTCCTTATCAACCGACCCGGCAGTATCCATCATGACCATGGACATATTAGGTCAGGTCCTCTCCCGGTCTGATAATCCAAAGGAGCTCGGCCGATATCTTGCTGAAGAGATCCGGGAACTGACCGGAGCCAGATGTGTCCTTCTGGTTCGTGGTCCTGATGCCCCGGATGCTGCAGGACGAAAGATTCTGACGGTGCATCCACACCGCCGAAAGGAGTGGGCAGAGTCCGATGAAGTCATTCGCTTTTTCGAGGACCATATGATCGATACCACTCCTTCAGTCTTTCATTCCTGTTCAGAGGGAATGGTTCCTGATGTTCTTATGCGGGAAGGATTTCAGATCTCCATTGCCATCCCCCTGAGAACCGGAAATTCTCATGTCGGGGTTCTTTTTGCTCTTGGCCTTCCTGACATCATCCACATCGATTCCGTAGTGTCCCTGCTTGATACCCTGTCAACGATTGTAGCCCTGGTTCTCCGGAATGCATCCTTATATGAACTTCAGGATAAAATAATCGAGGAGCGTACCTATGAAGTTCAGGCGGCATATGAAGAGATTCGAAGCGAACTTGAGGAACGAAAGAAGATAGAAGAAAATCTTGCATCAACAAATGCATACCTTGAGAATCTCATCACGTATGCAAATGTGCCTATCATCGTGTGGGATCCGGATTGTATCATAACCCGGATTAACCAGGCATTTGAGCTGTTGATCGGGAAGACAACCGGTGATCTGTTGAAAAAACCAATCAGCGTTCTCTTTCCAGCGGGCCAGGTACTGGATTCAATGAAGATCATTGAGGGCACCCGGTCAGGAAACCGGCTGAATACAGCCGAAATTCCAATTCTGCATAATGATGGTTCAGTAAGGCTGGTTCTTTGGAATACGGCCCCAATTTATCTTCCTGAGGGCCAGGTGCCGGTTGCAACCATTGCACAGGGTCGTGATATTACCTTCAGGAAAAAACTGGAACGGGAGAATGAGATCTCACTGGCCCAGATTCAGAAGAACCTTGCCCAACTCTCTATTCTGAATGATGAAATCAGAAATCCTCTCTCTATTCTATGTATGTGTGCGGATATGTCGGAGGATGAAAAAATTTCAGATCTTATTATGGAACAGAGTAAACGAATTGATGCAATGGTTGATCAACTGGACAGACGGTGGGTTGAATCGGAGAAGGTATTGAATATGATTCGAAAGAATTACCAGATTGAGCCATCGCTTGAGATCGACGGGGATAGAAGTGAGTGATAGCGTTCGTCTCCCTGGTGTGTGATGAGTGAAAAGATTCCTGAAATTATCTAAATATGATGTTAGAATAGTGTTAAAAAGGGCTGGAATAGTGTCGAAAAAATTCATATGGACTCAATTTGTTTGGACTTCCGAATTTTTTCAACAAAATCAGCACTATCTACATCATATCCCCATGCACCTCTCAGGGATGATATTGATGAATTTTCGACTACTTTTATCAATATTTCTTTATTTTTCACGTGTAATTCATCTTCCAGTTCCAGATGAAAATTATCAATAACCTTAGCCCGCATTATGGTCATTATCTTATCTCCATTATTCACCATGTGTTAAGGTGTGATAATTATCTACTAATACCCTCATGTGAAACCTATATTCTGATGACAGAGTACTGATTCCATGTGATGGGCAGGCAAACGTGGGGTATATTCTGTCAAATGCGAGGAACCATGAAATACATTGTATTGGGATGTTTTATTCTTACTATTCTTCTTACTGGTGGCGTTTTTGCTGAAGACAGTGATAACGCGATATCTGATCAGACGATTATCGAACCATGGATGCTGAATAATGAATCAGCACATGCCATGATTGAACTCTATGCCGCCGATCTTCGCATGATCGAGGACGGTTATGGATCCCTGATCCTGAAAGACGCAGGTGAAATTGAAGATTTCATGGTTGCCGCACAGGATCCGGACGGAAAGATCAATGCCCTTCTTGATACGATTGATTCTGTAGTAAATGAGAGCGAGGAGGCAACAGCAGCGTGGGGAGAATTATATGCGGCATATGATGCCCTGAATGCATCTGGTCTTCAGATGTTATCTACCTTTGAAGAGAACGATCTCGTTCCGGCAGAAGACGAAGTGGTCGCATATAAGGATGCAGCGGTGAGCCTTATCGGGGTATTTGATGACATCATTGCCAGATACATCGATAAAAGCATGCTTGATGAAGACAGTTTCAGGCTGGTATTGTATACACATCTGCTGAACGCGGTCATTGCTCAGGAAGGATATGTCCTGACCACTGATCCGGCCCTTGTGGACCTCTATACTGATAAGATGTCAGCATTTGATGCGGATGCAGCAGTATTTGAATCGCGGTTTTCGGAGAGTTCCATAGATGATATCCGGGACCTGAAACAGAAAGCAGATGAGGTTGTTTTAGAGACCATGACAAACATGACTGAAGGATCAGAGGAGAATGTCTCTGCCCTGATTCCGGTGGTCATTGAGATCATGGATGGATACAAAATGACAACTTCCCTGTAACTTTTTTTGTTCTGAATGGAATGCCCGTACTGGTTGCAGCTGAGGGAACGAAAAAACCTTACATTAAATCCTAAATCTTCATCCACTCGCGATTTGCGCGAATAAATCCGTTTTTTAAAGTTATTATAATCATGCCATATTTGCTTACAGACAGTGCCCCAGGTGGTCAATCAGGGGCGAGTCATGGAAAAAGAGTGATTGAGGATTTAGGCATCAGAAGATATTCGTGGAAGTTCAGGGGAATTTCGCAAATG
>CAYWHV010000179.1:0-5699 GCA_964458045.1 uncultured Methanospirillum sp. | reverse complement strand
AGGAGAGCCTGTCAGGAGCTCAGGTTTTTGCTGATCCCATGCTGGAGAAGGTCATCTACAACCTGATTGATAACGCCCTCCGGTATGGTGGCCCCACTCTCTCAACAATTTCAGGATATTATCGCACAGAGGGTGAAGAGTTTATCTGGTTCATCGAAGATGATGGAGCGGGTGTTGCCCCGGAGATGAAAGAGCAGATCATGCAGAGGGGAGTTGGCTGCAATACCGGGTTTGGGCTCTTTCTTTCCGCAGAGATCCTCTCCATCACCGGCATGACGATCAAAGAGACCGGGGACAAAGGAAAGGGCGCCAGGTTTGAGATCAGGGTTCCAAAAGGGATGTTCCGGCTTGTCAGGGATATGAAACCGGAGGATACAGCATGACTTCACCCGGATCTGACCATACGATTCCGGAGTTTGAGGACATTCCCTATGAGGCATTTTTTACCAACGCTCCCATTGGCATATTTGTTGCCGACGATCAGGGCAGATATGTCTTTGTGAACGATGCTGCCTGCCTGATGACCGGGTATTCAAAGGAGGAACTTATCGGGAAAAACCTCATTCAGTTTGTCTATCCGGATGATCGGGAATTTGCAGTCAGGCACTTCACACACGTTCAGGAAACCGGATCAGCGGTCGGAGAATGCCGGTATGTGACAAAATCGGGAGATATCAGATACTGGGAAGTAAAGGCAGTCAGAATTACCGATACCTGCTCCATCGGATATGTCTCTGATGTCACCATTAAAAAAAGATCAGAGATTGAGCTTTTACGAAAGAACGAGGAACTCCAGGCTACTTTTGAAGAACTTTCATCAACGGAAGAGGAACTGAAGCAACAGCTTGAAGAGATCCTCTCGGCACAGGCAGAGATTGAAGAGCGGGAACAAAAATATCGCCTCTTGTTCAACACCAGTGAAGCAGGTATCGCACTGCATGAGATCATATGTGATGAAGCGGGCATCCCGGTTGATTACCGGTTTCTTGAGGTGAACACAGCTTTTGAGCAGATGACCGGATTGTCCGCAGCAGAGATTATCGGAAAACGGGTGACTGAAGTCCTGCCTGGACTGGATTCATCCTGGATAGAGACCTACGGCAGGGTAGCTCTAACGGGAACTACGGTTCATTTCGAGAACTTCAGTCATGAACTTGGGAAATATTATGAGGTGACCGCGTACTCTCCAGCCAAAGGTCAGTTCGCAACCCTGATACAGGATATCTCCGAGCGGAAAAGGCAGGAGATACAGATCAAAGAGACGAACAGTTTTCTTGAAAATCTCATAAACCATGCCAATGTTCCCATTATTGTCTGGGATCCTTCCTTCTCGATTTCACGGGTAAATCACGCATTTGAGCTTCTGATAGGGAGATCTGCGGATGAGATTGTGGGAAAAAACCTTGAGATACTCTTCGCTCCTGATCAGGCAGAACGATCAATGCGGCTCATCCGGACAACCCTTGAGGGAGTCAGATGGGAGACCGCAGAAATTCCTCTTCCGCACAAGTCTGGGGAGATAAAAACAGTCCTGTGGAACTCGGCAACCATTTATGATCCTGATGGCATAACCCCCCGTGCAACCATTGCCCAGGGCAGGGATATAACCGGGGAACGACAACTGGAGCGGGAAAAAGATGCAGCTGCAGCCCAGATACAGGAGAATATTGCAAAACTTGCCATATTAAACGATGGAATCCGAAACCCCCTCACCATCATCGCAACATTTACAGAACTATCTGCAGATACAAAGACTGCAGACCTCATCCTGGCAGAGATCAGTCGCATAGATGAGATGGTAAACAATCTTGACCGGGAATGGATCAAATCAGAAAAGATTCTTAACTTCCTGAAAAAGCATGATTTTGAAAACACCGGGTTTGATGTCAGAAACTACCCTGATATTTTTCCTGAAGAACCCAGGACAGACAGGAGATCCGGGTTTTATCCATCCAGCGGTTATGAACTCTTTATCGAAGAACTTCAGGCACAACTCTACACCATCCTTGACAGTATTGATGCCCTGATTTATGTTGCAGATATAGAGACATATGAAATCCTCTATCTGAATAAACAGGGGCGGTATATATTTGGAAATATTCTGGGTCAGAAATGCTACTCCTATTTCCAGGAAGGTACAGATGGTCCCTGCCAGTTCTGCACAAATCATCTCCTGGTTGATGAAAAAGGACCAACCGGCGTGTACCGGTGGGAATATTACAATACCAGAACAGGTCGATGGTTTGAATGTCGGGACCGGGCTATCAGGTGGACAGACGGGCGGCTTGTCAGGCTGCAGATTGCCACAGACATAACGGAGAAGAAGCAGAAAGAGGGGGCACTGAAAGAGAAAACTGAAGAACTGGACCGGTTTTGGAGTTGCAGTCTTGATCTCCTCTGCATTGCTGATACAGATGGGTTTTTCAGAAAATTAAACCCCGAATGGGAGTCGGCACTAGGGTACCCGGTTCATGAACTGGTAGGAAAACAGTTCCTTGATCTGGTACATCCGGATGATCGTGATGCAACAATAAAGGCCGTCGCAACTCTTGATAATCAGGTTACCATCCTGAACTTTGTGAACCGGTACCGCCACAAGGACGGGTCATACCGATGGATAGAATGGCGATCATATCCGCATGGAAAAAATATCTATGCATCTGCACGTGACATTTCAGAATATAAACAAAATGAAGAAGCAATAAAACGAAGTGAGGAGCGGTTCAGAACCCTTGTCAATGCAATCCAGGAGACGATGTCGGTCATTGACCGGAACGGGACATTCATCTATGCCAATGCCACCGCAGCAAAGAATCTCTCAGGAAAGGATCCATCCTATGTTATCGGGAAGAATATCAGGGATTTCGTCCCTGAAGAAAAAGCTGAAGAGTTGATTCAGAATTACCGGACTACCATCGATACCGGTATTCCGTTTACCGGTGAAGTCCCGGTGAAGATGCAGGGGGAGCTTAAATATTTTTACAACCGGTTGATTCCGTTCAGATTTACTCAGGACGAAGAGCAGGGGGTGCTCTCACTTTCCCTGGATATCACTGAGCAGCATGCTATCAGGGAGGAACTTATCCAGCGGGAGGAGCAGTACCGGAGAATTGTTGATACTGCTGAAGAGGGAATCTGGCAGATGGATGGCCTGAAGAACACGGTGTATGTCAATCCCCGGATGGCGGAGATGCTTGGATATACTCCGGATGAGATGCTGGGCCGGAATGTGACAGTATTTATGCTCCCCGAAGAACTTGAGCATCACAGCCACAGAATGATTCACCGGATGCATGGAGAGAATGACCGGTATGAACAGCAGTTCGTGAAAAAGGATGGCTCAGCTATCTGGCTGCATGTATCTGCAACCGCTCTTGTCAACTCTGATGGAACCTTTCACGGCTCATTCGCAATGCTTACTGATATCACCGAGCAGAAAAAGGCAGAGAAGGCTCTTGTGGAGAGTGAGACCCGGTTTTATGAACTCTTTAATAATATGCCAGCCGCCGTGGCCATTTATCAGCCGGTTGATGATGGAAATGATTTCATTTTTAATGACTTTAACCAGGCAGGGGAACGGATAGAACAAATAGAGAGAGCGAATGTTATCGGGAAGAGTGTTCTTGATGTCTTCCCGGGCGTCAGGGAATTCGGTCTTTTTGAGGTATTGCAAAGGGTATATCAGACAGGGATTCCTGAAATATTTCCGATCTCATTTTACAAGGACAACCGGGTGACCGGGTGGAAGGAGAATTATGTCTATAGACTTCCATCCGGAGAGATTGTCGCAATTTATGAAGATATGACCGAGCGTAAACAGGCAGAACATGAACTGTTCGTCCTCTCCCGTTCACTGTCAGAATCAATGAAGATTGCGAAGATGGCAGCATGGGAGTATGATCTGAAAAACGGAATGTTTACGTTCAATGACCCATTTTTTGCGATGTTCAACATGACAGCAGCAGACGCCGGTGGGTACCGAATGTCAGCAGATGAGTTTGCAGACCGGTACATCGTTCCTTCATATGCAAGTCAGGTTCGCGAGACGATACAAAAGGCAAGTGAATCCCCTGATCCCGGATTTGAGATGGTAATCGAGGGAGAACTGCGTCGTCCGGATAACAGCATATTCTGGGTCACCACATGGTTCAAGACTGAGAGGAATGATTCAGGAGAGATTTCCCGGCTCATAGGGGTCAACCAGGATATCACCGAACGAAAAGAGATGGAAATTGCTCTTGCAAGAAGTGAACAGGAGTATCGAAGCCTTGCCAACAGTATCACGGATATCTTTTTTGCGATGGATGAGAACCTGCGGTACATCTTCTGGAATCAGGCATCTGAAAAATTTACAGGGATATCAGCAGAGAATGCACTTGGAAAAACAATATACGAGATCTTTCAGGGGAAGGATGCAGAGAAGGCAGCTGATATTTACAGGGAGGTACTGCAAAGCAAGGTCCCCCGGACTTTCGAAAATGTATTCCATTCCAATGGGAAAGAGTATCACTTTGAGATAAGTGTGTATCCATCCGGATCGGGGATTTCCGTTTTTACGAAAGACGTTACCGAACGAAAGGAGATGGAGAAGAAACTTCGGGACTCCACAAAGAAGTTACTACTTCTGACCCAGATCAACCGGCATGATATCTTCAATGAACTGACTGCAATGCATTTCATGCATGATCTAGCCCTTGATACCAGCGACCTGGAGGAGATCTACTCCCATATTCGAAATTCAAAAGAGGAACTCAGAAGGATCGAGAGAGTATTGCAGTTTACCAGGGAATATGATAATTTTGCCTCCTCCCAGAGCATGTGGCTGATGCTCCGTCAGATCATAGATTCGATACAGGGAGAGGTCGCTGCAGGAGATATCCTCTTTGAAAATGATGTTTCAGAGGATATAGAGGTTTTTGCGGATGCATTAATACAAAAAGTGTTCAAAGCTCTGTTTGAAAATGCCATCCGCCATGGACAGACCCTGACGAAAGTCTGGTTTTACACCCGCGAGTGTGAGGGAAGCCTCATTATTTCCTGTGAAGATGATGGGATCGGAATTCCAGACTTTGAGAAAGAAGCAATTTTCACATACGGGCATGGAAAACATACGGGAATCGGCCTCTTTCTTGCTCGGGAGATGCTGTCTATAAACAGCCTGACCATATGCGAATCTGGAGTGGAAACAAAGGGGTCAAGATTTGAAATTCATGTCCCTGAGGGGAAATGGAGATATAGAAGAAGTCACTCCGATACCCTTACAGATCCAGGCAAAAGAGAGCATACAGGGGAATAGAACGTATCGATGAATCTGATCCGAAATTTTTCGTTGAAACACGAATCGCATAGGGGGGATTA
Organism: uncultured Methanospirillum sp.; assembly: GCA_964458045.1. Classification (GTDB taxonomy): domain Archaea; phylum Halobacteriota; class Methanomicrobia; order Methanomicrobiales; family Methanospirillaceae; genus Methanospirillum. Next base: position 341 of record CAYWHV010000179.1, on the reverse strand, counting down.
TACAGTTCGAAGTATCGCATCAGACTTTTTGATCGTACATTATCAGAAAAGATTTATTCCGCAACCTGCCGTGCTCCCTGAACAATAAGGGGCTTATCTCCGGGGATCAGCTTTCCATGCATCCAGACGGGAGATGATCTTACGTTCCATTTTCTGTACAAATAGTACACTTTTTGGATCATAAAAGTGTTGTGAAAGTACACTTTTCTGAACGTTCGTAAAAAGCGGTTCAGGAAATCTCCTGGGGGAGGTTACTGGTGTCCCTTGTCAGCCAGGGACGCTGTGTCAAAATTATGATGTTTCCGAAGAAACTCGAGAACTTTTTCTGACTCCACCCACCG